>SUVZ01000325.1 GCA_015061765.1 Lentisphaerota bacterium | reverse complement strand
ATCCCGTGCCTTCGCCTTCACCTTCACCTTCCCCTTCACCTTCACATCCGGGGCGCTCCTCTCCGTTCGGGCAGGAGCCGGCGCACGACTCCTCCAGCATCTTCTGGAATTCCTGCGCCGCATCTGGGTCGTTGGCGATTCGCGCGAGCGCGTCGGAGTCCTGCACGATTCGCTTCAGCGTCTCGCTGTTCAGCTCAAGCAGCGCGGCGACCCTCTCGCGCAGGCGTTCAGCGGCGTCGATGGCGGTGCCTGGGTCGGAGGGGTCTGCGGCGGCCTCTATGCGCCTAAGCTCCTCGGCGAGTTCCTCGATTGTCTCGGGCTCAAGCGCCTCTTCTTCGCGGATGTCCTCGATTTCGTTTCTGATGTCGGCCGTGATGTCGGGGAAGGCGCGCGGCGCGGACGGGGCCGCAGACGCGAACCAGCTTGCCGGCACGGTGAACGCGGCGAAGAGCGCGGCAACGGCGAGGACTGATTTGAGAAGGTGGCGGCGCGTCCCGACCGGGACATCGGCGGCGACTGGGATTGGGCGCTGCCATGCATCGGCTCCGGGAAGTTCGCCTACGAGCAACAGCCCGCCGGCGTGCGTCGCGTCTTCGGTAAGCGCGGCACATGCGCCGCGGGATGGCATGCGGCGCAGGGCGAGAAGCGCACCCGCGAGCGAGGCGAGCGGAATCATGGCGAGCACGGCGGGCGTCCATGCCGGGGCGGGGTGCAACAGCGCACGCAGCGCGAGCACGGTCGCGGCCGAGGCAAAGCACCCGCAAAGACCCCCGACGAGGAGGCCTTCGGCGGCGAGTGCGCGCATAAACGCGCGCCGCGTCGGATCGCTTGGCAACGCCATGTCGGATATTATACTAAATTTCAGCCGCTGATGCTTTGCCGCAAGTCGGCGCGCGTGAAGCGGGTTGGCAGATTTTTGCTCTCTGTGATAGAATACCCGCCATGCAAAGAGTGTTTATAAACATTCGTTATGACGAATAATGAGTGTGTGTAGACATTCAAGAGGAGGGCGGACGAGTGAATGAAGATATCGCAATGCTAAAGGATTAGATGGGGAGAAACCCTTGCGACACTGCGTAATTTGATCGAATTTTGATATTTTTGCTAGGTTATCCAGTTTTGAGAATCTAATACGGAAAATCTTGAGCGCGGCATGAGACCAACAGGAGCTTGAAGCGGGGGCTGTAACCGCAAGGGCATGTGCTGGTCGGTGAAATGAGATTACGGTGCGGACGAAATTGCGGTCAGCAGGCTGATCGGGGCAAAGAGTGGAAACAAGGTGTGTTGAACGGGCTACGTAGCTTCTCAATAATGTGTATTTATCGCTTAACGGAACTTCTTAAAAATGTGTAGTGAACATTGACTTTCATATGTCTGATGTGATATAATTCACGGCATGAAGCGCAAAATATATGATAAGTTGCTGGAGTGGAAACGGGAAAGCGCCGACAAGTACGCGCTGCTAGTTGAGGGGGCCCGCCGTGTTGGGAAGAGTTGGATTGTGGAGGAGTTTGCGAAGAACGAGTACAAAAAGTTCCTCATAATTGATTTTGCCAAGACCAACAGGAAGATCAAGGAACTGTTTGAAGAAAAACTCGATAATCTAGACGAGTTCTTCATGCTTTTGGAGGCCAGGACTCGTACGGAACTGATTCGCGGTGAAACGCTGATCGTGTTTGATGAGGTCCAACGGTTCCCTCGTGCCCGCGAAGCAATCAAGTATTTGGTGAAGGATGGACGCTTTCACTATATCGAAACGGGGTCTTTGATTTCAATCAAGAAGAACGTCGAGAACATTGTCATCCCCAGCGAGGAACTGAAAGTCCAGATGTTCCCCATGGACTTTGAGGAGTTTCTCTGGGCTCTGGGGTCAGAAGGGCTTGCCAAGCTGATCCGCAGCAGGTTCTCGGATGGGCGTCCAATGGGGCAGACCGATCATCGACTTGCAATGGAGGCATTTAGGCAATACTTGGTTGTCGGTGGCATGCCGCAGTCTGTCGAGGCGTTTGCAAACGGGCGAGACATAAGGGCTGCGGAAAAGGCGAAGCGGGCGATTCTTGATCTGTACAGCTACGACATAGGGAAGTTCGCGGGGCGGTTGAAGCACAAAGTCCGCGCCATCTGGAACAACATCCCCGGAGCGTTGAGCGCACAGGAGAAGCATTTCAAGCCTGGGCTTGTGAAAGAAGGCGTCAAGATGCGAGACCTCGACTCTCCTTTCGAGTGGTTGGCGGAGTCGATGACGGTCAATATCGCCAGCAATGTGACAGACCCGAATGCAGGACTCAAGATGTCGGAAGACCGCACCTTGATAAAATGCTATATGGGCGACACAGGGCTTCTCGTCAGCCATGCATTTTCCGAGAACGTCAACGCCACGTGCGACATGCAGTGGAAGATACTGACGGGCAAGCTTGAAGTCAACAAGGGAATGCTTATGGAAAACGTGGTGGCGCAGATGCTGAAGGCCGCCGGACAGGAATTGTTCTATCATTTCAATGCGGCGCAAGATGACCGTGACAGCAGGATGGAGATCGAATTTCTGCTGTCCAAGTCAAAGGTTTCTGCGCGGCACAACATCTATCCTGTTGAAGTCAAGAGCGCCAACGACTATACGACAACGTCAATGGACAAGTTTAGACGGAAATTCGCGTCGGTCGTCGCAAGGCCAATCGTGCTTCATCCAGGGGACGCGGAGTTTTCCGGTGATGTGCTCAAGTTGCCTCTTTACATGGCGATGCTGATTCCAGAAATGGAACCTGTGGGGCCCCGCAAAACCGTTGTAAAACGGCCATTTGAGCGTTAAGTGGCGAAACGGCATGGCAGAGGCAAGGAACGATGGTACGGGTCGGGAACAAGAGCGTAAAGGAGGATTGTAAGTCAATGAAAAATGGAAATAACAGTTGCAAGTCAATAAACGACAGAACGGAAATGATATAATGGTGATAAAAGCAAGGAGCGGAAAATGTTTGAACAGATAGTCGAGGCGCTAAAGCGGCGCGGGTTTGAGGTTGAGACGGCGGCGACCAAGCAAGAGGCGCTTGCGCTCGTCATGAAGGAGGCAGAATCGGCGCAAAGCGTCGGCTGGGGCGGCAGCGAGTCGGTCAAGGAGATCGGCGCGCGCGCGCGTCTCGTCGAGAGCGGAAAGGAGATTCGCGACCACCAGCTCGAGTGCGACCTATTCCTTCTTTCCGCGAATGCGCTCACGGCCGACGGACGCATCGTAAACATCGACGGTACCGGCAACCGCGTCGCGGCGTCGATCTGCGGCCCTAAGCGCGTCGTCTATGTGATCGGGCGCAACAAGATAGTTGATGGCGGCGTAGACGAGGCGATCGCGCGAATCAGGCGCTGTGCCTGCCCTCCGAACGCGAAGCGGCTCGGCAAGCGTACACCGTGCGGGCTCGCGGGCGCGTGCGTCGGCGGCGAGGGGTGCGACTCGCCCGACAGGATGTGCAAGGTGACGGCGGTCTTCGACCGCAAGCCCACGGGCATTTCCGCAAAGGTAATTCTCGTGGACGAAGACCTCGGCTACTGAGAATTATGGTATAATTCAGAACTGCCACCACCGCTTTTTGTTCCACGTGGAACATTTGAGCCAATAAACACAGGGGTGCGGCGAATGTCGCCCCCCTAAAATTTTTTCACTTTTTTTCGTTTGGGGGGTTGTGTTCGGTGGTAGTTTATGCTATAATATACGGCGTCAAGGGAAAGAAGCGAAACGAAACGAAAACAAGCGGAAGCCCGCGACGAAACCAAAAACCAAAACGCCACATCGAGGTCAAAGACGATGAAGACAGAAAACGAAACAACCGCCGAAACCACGGCAAGCCGCGTCAAGCAGACGCTGAACAACGCGGCCAACGAACACCCCCGCGCGAAGTACGCCTCGCGCCTTTACTCCGCCGAAGTGAGAGACGGCCACAGGCCCGGAGCCGTCGTCGTCAATCTCTTGTGCTACTACGAGCGCGAGATCGCCAGACTTACAGGCGAACTGAAGAAGGCCGTCGGCAAGGCCGCGACCGTTGCGCCGATGATCGAGAGCATGGACGGCGAGACGGGCGACTGGCTTGTCACGTTCGCGGCATGAGAGAGGGGGACGGCATGAACACGAAGACCAACACGAAGCCGATCGCCGCCGAGATCGCCGCCGCCGTCGAGAAGGAACGCCGCCGCGCCCCGCTTGACAGGCGCGACTGGAGCGACAAGACCGCCGACCGCTTTTGCGAACTCACGGCGGACATTTACGCCGCCGACAACGACGACACCGAGGTGGAAGCCCGCCGGGGCTTTTCGATAGTCTGGAACGCCAACGGCGCGTGGCGCGTCGAGGTGAAACGGGGCCGCGTGACGCGGCTTGCATGAGGAAGGGAGCGCGACACATGGGCAAACAGGCGAAACAGGCGAAGCGGCGCGGCAACCATGCCGGACGGCTTGAACTTCGCGGCGACAAGTGGCTTGCAGTATGGATGGTGAACGGCAAGCGGAAGAGCCAGACGACAGGCGAGACGGACAGGGAAGCCGCCGAGAAGTGGCTCGCCCGGAAACTGGAAGCCGTCAGGACTTCCGACGGCTTGCGGCAACTTGACAAGGACGCCGACACAATCCGCGAAATGCAGAAGACGGTACTCGGCGCGAGGCTTGCCGAGATCGAGGCGCAGAAACAGGAACTGGCCGACGGCCTTTCCGCCCTGCGATTCGACGAGGCGTGGGAAGCGTACAGGCGGACGCCGAAGCGCAAGGCCGTCACGCCGCGAACGCTTGAAAACATGGAGCGGAAGTTTGCGACGTTCAAAGACTGGATGGCCAAGCACCACCCCGACGTTGCGGAGCTGCGGCACGTCACGCCGGA
>SUVZ01000324.1 GCA_015061765.1 Lentisphaerota bacterium | reverse complement strand
AGATCCATAACGAAGTACGGCATCTGCGTCCCCTCCTCGAACCCTAGATCGAACACGTGCGTGAGGTTCGAATGCTTCAGCCGTGCCAGAAGCCTTCCTTCCTCCAGAAACTTCTTCTTCAGCGCGTGGCTTGCGTGATGATTAGGATCAAAGGTGAATGTCTTGAGCGCATAGTGCGTCCCGAGCTCCAGATGCTCGACCTCGTACACCGTGCCCATTCCGCCCTGCCCGAGAGGACGCACAATCCGGTAGTTGCCGATTACGCTTCCTTCTTCGAATTCGATCATCTCTTCCATTTCTTCACCTTTCTACCTGAAGCTACGCATCCTGTCGGATAATCTGACAGCAGAATCTATTATCCCCCATTTCATGTATTAAGCAAGCCTGCCATGTAAAGCGGCAGACATATTCTGTCGGGCAGTTTTTCAACGTCCTTTGCATGGAGCACATATGACGTATTAAGGAATTGCCCATAACGTGAAATAAATTTATCAAGCGACTTAGTCTGATACTGCCCAACGCTTTTTACTTCAACCGGCGATATGTTATGCCTACGCTGCAAATCGGATTTTGCAACAAGGAAATCGACCTCCATTCGATCCGCCCGCATATTCGCCCCTGAACACGCATAAAAGTAAAGTTGCTGTCCGGCAACACGGAGCATTTGCGCTACGATATTTTCATAGATTACCCCTGCATTAACTTCCAATCTCCCAGTCAAAAGCCTTTGCTGCACCTCTCCGGCAGTCAACTCATTTTCGCTGAACGCCATACTGACGAGAAGACCTGTATCACCGAGAAAACATTTCAAAGACGAATGGTCTGCCGACATCTCCAACCCTACATTCGGCTCCCGTGCGTTATAGGCAACATTTACCAGCATCGCTGCCTTCAGCCATTCAAATGTCGCTTCGTACGAACGCATCCCAGTCCCTTTTCGAATTGCACCAGGAGAAAAATGCCACTCATGCCGCGCTATGGCATTTGGTATCGAATTAAACACTGCAAGAATTTTATGTTTGCCCGATCCGCCATGCTTCAGTATATCCGACCTATATAGCGAAATTATATCCCTTTTCTCAACATCAACACGATTGAGATCATGCGTTGAAGCAAATGTGGCAACAACTTGCGGCATCCCTCCAACAACAAGATACTGCCTGAAAACATCCATTATTCGCCGATGCGTACCATCCCCAATCTTAGCTTGTCTATCATATGCATTCTTGATTATTGGCATTAAACCGCCATTGTCTGTTGCCCAAAGGAATTCCTCAAAGTCCATCGGAAACATCTCAAGATGATGTTCTTCAGATGGTATCAATATATCGCGTACATTTTTGTTAATTGATAGAAGTGATCCTGTCTCTATATAATCATACCGCCCATCGGCAACCAAATGCTTGATTGCTTCCCGCGCCTTTGGGAACAACTGTACCTCATCAAAAATAATGACACTTTTACGAGGTTTTAACTCAACATTGTATTCTCCCATGAGATACATGAAGAAAACATCAAGGTTGTTAAGATAGTTAAAGAAATAATTCTTTACGGTTTTTGAGACCTTGGAAAAATCAATGAGAAGATAACTTTCATATTCTTGTTCGGCAAATTCTTTGGCAATCCAACTTTTTCCAACCCGCCTTGCCCCATCAATCATCAATGCTGATCTGCCATTTGACAGAGCTTTCCATTCTTTCATTTTTTCATATATTTTCCTTTTCATGAGGCGCATTATATCATCTAAGGCCAAATTCCTCAATAGCTACCTACCAATTTCGGCGGAGTTTGAAATAGGGCTATCTACCAATTTCGGCGGAGTTTGAAATAGGGCTATCTACCAATTTCGGCAAAACCATCACTTGCCGTAGACCAGAATCTTATCAAGGAAAAACCAGTGTCTCCTAAAGCCTTCCACGCGTCCGATGCGGATATACTTTGCTGTTACATTCTTTCCGCGCAGATCAATCATGTAACGGCGGCGCTCAACCATATCCACATAAACCTCGCGGAAATTCTTGCCGTCTTCAGATGTCCATACCTTAAGCGGACACGCTCTATCTGAATCCCTGAATATCTCCACCTGCATTCCGGTAATTTTCCGCCGGCTGTCCAGCTTAAATTGAACCCAAGGCGACTCCTCTTCTTTTGTATGAAAACCGCGTGTATCTTCATCATAATCTATGCGCCTGATCAATGTCGGCTCAACGGAAAACATCATTCGCCATCTTTCAGTCGTATTCCAATGCCCATGCTTTGATGACATGCCATCAAACTCGGCATTCTCGCTGAGCAACACACCGCCGAAAGCCTCGCGCGCATACGGCTGATCTTCAGGATTCTTTTCCTTCCATGCTTTCTCAACGTCAGGTCCAACGACAAGATGCGCAAAACATGAATAATAAAAATCATTAAAATGTCGACGATCACCATGACGACGTACACCACAATTCGAAAGACGTCCCGCACAATGAAATGGATCTATTTCCTTTTTATCATACACAAGTTGATGTCGCATCCTTAGTTCTTCATCACCCAGAAACCCCATTTTTCGATCCGCGATTTTTCCACTGAAATAAGTATCTAATACAAGATTATTACTGTAATAAGGAATCAAAAGATCATAAACCCCGAACCTGCTCTTTTCTGTGCGTCCGCCAACAAAAAGACCATAGAAAAATCCACCTTCATCACACTCCCAATTCACTGGCATTTTAGCTCTCTTCCATATTTTCGGAAAGCTTTCGATGCATTTTTTATTGAGTAACGGGTTCATGCCATTAGTATCAATATCCACCTTTATATTTCCATTATTCTTCCCCAAAAGTGCCCATTCGTATTCCGCCTCCGTCGGCAATCGGAATACATAGCCTTTCGGGAGTTGAGAGCCATAGCGTTCGTTCATAAAACGGCAATATCCCATCCATCTGTAACGGTTGAAGGAACGACAAACCGGATACTTGGGATAATACAATCCAAACTGTTTATTCGCCTCTGAACTGACAATGTCTCGACCATCATGCTTAGCGAATTCCTGCCTCTGCTCAAGCGTGACACAATACTTGCTCATCCAGTATGGATAGGTGAGCTCCACATCATGCGTCGCCGTTTCCTGACCAGGAGGATTGTTCATTTCAAACTTGCCTGGAGGAATCGTGCAGAATACCATTTCCTTGTTTCCTACAAGCTTAAGCTTGAATTCCTGCGGGCGAGATATTTTCTTTTTGACATGCTCAGGCTTTGGCCAAGTGTTTTTAGGAACAACAACCTTTTCATCATCAGATTTCACACGACAGTTTTCCCACGCCTTTTCCTTGATAAGATCAGGCCCAACGACAATGCGGGATAACCAACGTTCATTCTTGTGAATTGGCGAATTCGCATGTTCCGATATATAGCCGCCCCAACAGTAAAGAGAACGAACATCACGATTCCGTTCAAAATCAACCCCCACACCATCCACCCAGCGTAGAGGATCTCTTTCCTCTTCAGCATAATTAAGTGCATTAATGCAATTTCCTTTACCATCCCATTGGATGACATCCAAAACATGGTTATTACCTGCGAACCAATCCATAATTTCATTTGCATTCTCCAATGACCGTCCGCCAAGATAAATAATACCATGGTTTGAATATCCACTATCATCCCATTTAACAATTGTTCTCAGCTTCGGAAATCTCTTTAGCAAATCCTCGAATTCTTTACGATCGTGCCCCAAATGCCTTTCGATTTCGTCACGATATACGGCCTCGGTAAGATTTATTTTTGTCTGGGCAAAGGCCCCTGCAAATTCCCATTCGGCTTTTGTCGGCAATCTGAAAACATAGTTCGTCAGAAGCTGCGAGCGATATTTATCCGTCAGGTAACGGCAGAATCTATCCATCTGTATTCGCGTATGCTTTTTACAGAGCGGATACCGTTTTCCTTTTTTATTCGCAATCTCTTTAAGAACCGCCTCAATTTCAACGCAATCTTTCACTTCCAGTTTATCAAATTCACGCATCTCTTCAGTCGTGACATTATACCTGCCAATCCAAAAAGGCCGTGTAATTGTCACCTTGTGATTCTCCCGACCATCTTGAATATGATTAAGCATATAAAACACTCCGGCATTGATCGGCATAAGCTCAATCTTCGCGCCGTTTGCCAACTCGAAGTCCACCTTAAGCGGATTTTTTGCGTTGCCGCCCTTGAGCCAATTGTATTTCCTGTCCGGTATCGGGCCGTAATCCTTCTTCTCAGCTGGCGCATCCGAAAGCTTTTCAACAACACGGAATTCGCGTTTTTCCTCCTTCGGCTCTTCTCGCACCTGAATCTCCGGAGCTTTTGCAACGGTCAATTCACTTGGATCCTGCTTTTCGATCTTGATGCGCGACGCCTCGATGCGACGTTTCTCCGCAAGCTTGGCTTCCTCATCCTTGCGCTTTTTTTCTTCAGCTATGCGTTTTTCCTCTGCCTTCTTCTTTGCCTGTTCTTCGGCAAGGCGTTTCTCTTTAGCCTTCTCTTCGGCTTCCGCCTTCTCCTTAGCAGCCTCCATCTGTCTTTGGATCGCTTCTATCTGCGCCTGTTGGGACTTCTCGTTAGCCTTGATGTACCGCCAGGCGAAATATCCGCCTGCACAAAGCCCGGCTGCAACAAGGAGCTTCATCACAACAGATGCTGTGTTGCGTCCGTTGACGTGACTCTTCTCGACCGGCTTCTGGGCTGAAGCTTTGGAAGCTGCAGGCTTCTGGGCTGAAGCTTTCGGTGCGACGGGCTTGAGCTGTTTAACCAGTTCCGAATACTTCTCTGGACGGCGTCCAAAAGGCGCAACGAGCTGTGAGATCACCGGAAGCCAGTTGAGCTTCTT
>SUVZ01000323.1 GCA_015061765.1 Lentisphaerota bacterium | reverse complement strand
TTTCAATAATCGGTTCATCGCTCTGATTATGCTGTACCGAGATACCTTGAGACGGGCGGCAATCTGCGTATGGTTCAGTCCATGTGCATGAAGCGCGAGTATGCGCCTGTCATGCGTTTCGGCTCCTAAAAACAGGGCTATCGCGTGAATCGCCGTGTATGCCTGTACGCAATCGGAATAGATGATTGCGTGAAGGATGTCCTTGAACCAAAGAGGAACGATGTGCCGCCCGTTGGACGGCTTGCGGAGGGTTGATATGCTCATGGTCGGCGCTCCGCATTATAATTCCGCATTGGCGGCGATTGCCTTGTTCAGCCGGGCGGTGAACACGCGTTCACGGCGGCGCACTTGCTCGCCTGCGCGGAGGTCGCTCCAGAAGAGAAACAGCTCGTTGCGGAAGACTTCTTCGCCGAGGATTTCAAGTCGCTTTCGCCATATGTTGCGCGATAGAAGCGAGTCCGATCCGGTGACTGCGGCGGCAATGTCAAGCGCTGCGTTTTCGGGGGTGAAAAAGTCCTGATAGACGGTGGGCCTGAAGGACGGAATCGAGAGTTTTTTCGGGTGCATTTTGGCTCCTTTTGCATGGTTGTCCATAAAGAGCCACCCAAAGTCCACCCCGAACAAGGCCAAAAGTGCGTTTCACCCCGATAAAATAAGTGCGAAACGCACTTTTACCACCCGCACACCCCCTTGAAACAGAAAGTGAACGGAAAAGTGTAGGTTTCCGTTCACTAAAAAAGGAAGGACAAAAGCCGTGACAAACTGGGGAGAATCACTCAATGGAAAGCCGTATGCGGGAAATCCGTACGTACGGTTTGACGAGGGGGAAGTCGCATCGACGGCAACGTCGAGGCGTGGGTCTCTACTCTACAAAATAAATCAAAAGTGCCGTCGTCTGTTAGGTAGGATTTTTACAATCGGCTTAATTGCCGGTATACAGCCTTGTTTTGCCACCGAATACTTTGTTTCGAAAGAGAGACCTGACGATTCCGGCAACGGGCTTTCCGTCGAGACGGCGAAGCGCACGATTCAAGCGGCGGTAGACCTTGCCCGAGAAGGCGACATGGTCACCGTGCTGCCGGGCGTTTACGATGAGGGCGGTTCAAGCGAATATCCATCCATTGTCACAATAACAAATAGCTGCATCTGGCTGCGCTCGAGCGGAGGAAAGGATAAGACGTTCATCGTCGGCAGCCACGCCAATACTGAAACAGGTATCGGTGAAGGCGCTCTGCGGTGTGTATTTATTAACAGTACAGGCGTTATTGTAGAAGGTTTTACCATTTGCAACGGTGCTGTAAAAGGAGATAAAGAAGAAAACATAAATGGTGGAGGGGTGTGTTCTCAAAAGTGGTGTTATTACAATTATGTCTGCGATTGCGTACTGTCCAACAATGTTGCGATAAACGGCGGCGCTTTCAGCGGCGGCACATTGATGAAGTGTTTAGTCGCCGAAAATAGAGCTACTAGCGTTTCTGCGGCCCTACATGATTGTAGGGCATACAGCAGCGTATTCGTGAATCACGATACTTCCGGTGAAATGTTCAGATATTGCCGCAATATAGTAGGTTGCACGATATTTCAAAATAAGTCGAGCGCTTCATATCAGGGGCGTGATATAACGTATGCGAACTGTCTTGTGGTGGACCATAGCGGGACATTCGGCGTTTCTCCACATACAGCGTATAATTCCTATGCCTGCAACAGCGTATTTTCCTGCCCCAGGAATGAATTCCTTTTTAAAGAGAATTGTGAAGAGACCTGTAAATTTTCAGTTGCCGGTCATCAATTGCTGTCTCCCGCCTTCGGTGACTGGAGGCTGCTTGCCGGTTCGCCGGCCGTCGGCGGAGGAAAAGCTGAATTGACAGCGGACATTGTGATTCATAGTAAGATACCAGCGTTTAAAAACCACCTGAATGACAACTATAACTATCGCGATTACTATGGCAACGAAATTCCTGAAACGGGGGCTATAAATTGCGGAGCGGTTCAGGAAGTGGTCAATCCCGAAGGTGGGTGTGTCGTTTTCACGGGAGATGATACGGTGCAATGGACGACATCGGCCGGGAAAGTGTATCTGAAAAGCCGCGAGTCCTACGCTTATGCTGAGACATATCCGACACAGTGGTGCGTGCAGGCGACTTTCACGTCGGGGAAACCTCTTTTCAACTATCAGATAACACCCAATCGTACGGGATTGCGCTGCCACTATCCGCATAAGGACGGCAGGTTTTTCTTCTCGCCGCCGCCGAAGGGGGAAGTTATCACAAATTATGCGAATGTGGCGAATGACGTCTATTATGTAAACGCGAATTCTACAGCTCAGAATCCAGACGGCAAGACGCCTCAAACTGCGTTTTCGACGATTCAGGAGGCCGTAGACGCCGCATCGGACAGCTATTATACGCGTTCGTACATATCGGTTGCGCCCGGAGTGTACGATAAAGGCGGAGTGTTTCACGAAGGTATTTCCAACCGTGTGGCGGTGACCGGGAAGACACTCACAATCGTTTCAACGCATGGAGCCGAGCATACTTTCATCGTGGGTGCGCCGGATCCGGATACGAAAAGCCATGGACCCAATGCGACGCGTTGCGTATGGTGGTATCACGGCGGGCGAATCGGAGGATTGCAGGGCTTTACGTTGACTGGGGGATATACGGGAATTTCGGCGGATAGCTATGCGGATAGTGCGGCCGCTGGCGGGTATAAAGGTTCTATGGAGCATGTTTTAGATTGCGTCATTACCAATAATCATGCATATTGGGCAGGGGCGGTAATAAACGGATATTTCTTCCGTTGCTTGATTGCCGATAATGCTGCGGTTGCAAAGGGCATAGTGTGGGGATCGGATCTTGTGGCATGTCATGTTAGGAATAATACCGTCGGCACTTCCGATAATTCACATATTGTAAGGAGTGGTGCGATTGCCCGGTTTTGTACGATAGAAGGCTCCGTAACCGACGCATCCGAATTGTACGCCTCTATTTTGTTGGGCGATTATCCTGTGTCGCCAAACTGCCGTTTGAATAACTGCGTCATTTACGGCGCCAATATTCAAGACGGCGCCACTGTGGAAAACTGCATTTTCGCTTATCCGTCATTGGCGGGTGACGACGATTGGCGCATTCTTTCCTGCTCGCCGGCGATTTCATGCGTGAAGCAGCTGCCGGATCTGGCGTCGCATTTGACATTTTCGTCCGGCGATTACGAAGGCAATCCCCTCAATATCGCCTCCGATGGCTCCATCAACGCCGGTTCAATGCAGTGGCCCGTTCAGGCTGTATCGGTTCTGACAAGCCGTGGCGGTCCGCAGCCGCTTTCCGTCACGGGCGGCGAGGTCGGTACGAATGCGCTGGAGAAGGGCGCGTCGATTTCCGTAACGGCGCAGAAGAAATCCGCGGCAGGCAGGCGGTTTCTCGGGTTTACCATAAACGGCGTTGATTATCCTGCCGATATGCTCACGTACGAAGTTACGCAGTCGGGGGCGCCTTCGGGTCTGATATCGATACTGGCGAAATATTCCTCCGTTCCGATGGCGGTCATTCTGAGATGACCGTTTTCCTTGCTGTTTTGGTATAATTCTACGGCAGAAGGATGGAAAGAAGGCGATATATGAAACTGACACGCAGATCTTTTATAGCCGCATCATCGGCAGCGGTCGTTATGGACTGGAAGCGACCGGCATTTGCCGTTGATGCGCTGCGGCCTTTCGGCGCTGGCGCTCGGATTCCCGGCGGGCGTATCCAGCGGTTGCTTGCGAGGGCGTTGGCTGGAGATATAAGACCTAAACCTCTTCGTGTTGCGTATGATTCTGCCGATATGGCTCTTCCAGAACCGGTGCGGATTGGAAAGCGGCTCAAGGAATTCATTTCGGCGCAGCCGGTAACGATCCGTCCTGACGAGGAGCTTGTCGGTTGGCTGTCGTTTGACAATTCCGTAGAGAGCGATCTGTTCCCTCGGCGAGGACACAAGGCGTTCGCGGCCGCCAAGAAGCGGTACTACAAAAAGCCTCAGGATGCCCTTGCGACCTTTGAATGGCAGCATAGCAGCATTAACTATCCTAAGCTGGTCAACGGCGGACTCATCCAGATCCGTGCGGAGATAGAGGCGTCGAAGCGCAAGTGGGCAGGCGACAAGGACCGTCTCGACTACCTCAAGGGCATGGAGCTTGCCATGGACGGGCTTGAGGCGCGCGTCGCGAACTGCGTTGCCGAGTGCCGTCGCCAGGCCGTCGCAGAGCCGGATGCTGCACGCAAGGCGAAGCTCCTTGAGATGGCGGAGCGTTGTGAACGCGTGCCGATGCAGCCGGCGAAATCGTTCCTTGATGCTGTGCAGAGCATCTATTTCTGCTTTGACTGCCTTATGGATGCCATTGGTCGTGTCGATCAATATCTTGCACCGTTCTATTTCGCCGATATCAAGAAGGGAGTTCTCACGCGCACACAGGCGGAGGAGGCTCTGCAGGAGCTTTTCATATACATTGACGCCCACACTTCGCACAAGTCTTCGAACTATGATAAGGGCGGCGAGTGCCATATGACCGTCGGCGGATTGACGCCGGACGGACGGGACGGCTGGTCGGAGTTCTCCCGGCTTGTGGTCGAGGCGGCGATGGCGCTCGATCTCAAGCGTCCTCAGATGTCGTTCCGCTGGCATCCCGGCACCAAGCGCGAGGTGCTGCGCTTCATGCTCGACTGCGAGCGCAAGGACCCGAACATGCGCATCGCCTTTGACGGAGACATGCCGCGAATCGAGGGTTTTACGAAGCGTTTCGGCATGCCTGTTGAAAAGGCGCGCGACTATTGCATGACTGGATGCAACGAAGGCACCTTCATGGGGGGCGTATCGCTCGCCTTTTCAACA
>SUVZ01000322.1 GCA_015061765.1 Lentisphaerota bacterium | reverse complement strand
AAAGCCTTGGTCAAGGCGGCGATCAGCCGGTCCGCGCTGGCATTGGTGCTCAGGGCGGTGCTCTGCGCATCCGCAAGAGCGCCCTGCGCTCCGGCGAGCCCCTTGCCGCCGTTGGCCCTTGCGAGATCGACCGCGCCCTGTGCGTTGAATACGGCAAGTCCGGCGGCATCCTTGCGCCCCTGCGCGGCGGCGATCTGCGCCTTGAGCTGTGCCTGCTGTGCTGTGAGCGCCGCCCGCGCACGGTGCGCGTCGGCGATTTTTGTCTGTTCGTCGCTGACAGCCTTGTCGGCTGCGGATACGGCGGCGCTTCCGGCAAGCGAAGCCGCCTCCATTGCCGTTTCTGCGCCGAATGCCGCTCCTCGGTGCAAGGTCGCTTTCTGGGTGAGATGATCAGCTCCGCTTTGGAGCTCTGATATCTTTCTTTCCTGGTCGGCGATCTGTGCCTCTTTGTCTTTTATTTGCTTCTGAAGCTCGTCGGCGCGTTTCTTGGCGTCCTCACGGATGGCGTCGCCTTCATCGGTGCGGAGATCCTGCGGTCCTGTCCAGGATAGTCGCGACCATCCGCCATTCATGCCCAGAACGCGGGTGACTCCCTGATATGCGGCCTCCGCCCATGTGTTTGCATCAAGTTCATTGTCGGACACACTTTCGGTCAGCGCTTTTTTGTGTTCACGCTTGAGTCGATCGAGTTCGCCCCGTTCGTCCACGAGGGCGAGAGATCGCTGCATTGCTTCGGTGGACATGGCGGCGGCTTCGTTCCCGGCGCGATCGGCGGCGATGTTGGCATCCTCCTGGCGTCGGGCGACACTGCGCTTTGCCGCCGCCGCGCCATGTCTCGCTTCGATCTGCGCTTTCTTCTTCTCGTAGAGAGGGTCGTTCGGATCGAGAGCGGCAAGTTCCTGCTGCTTCGACAACTCGGCCTGATCGTCCTCCAGTTTCCTGGCGTTGTCACGCTGCATGTCTTCGAGCTCATGGGCGCGTGCCTGTGCGGCGGCGGCGCCCGATATCTGGTCCTCGAGCTTTTTCCATGCTTCTGTAAGCTTCTCGATGCGCTTCGTGTCGGCGGCCTTGCGGGCTTCTTCGGCGAATTCCCGCGCCCGTTCCTTAGAAGCACGGAAAGCATCACGGAGTTTCTCGACTGCGCCCAACAACATCGTGAAGATGCCGATGAAGCCGAAACCTCTCAGAACTTTGTTAAAGAGCTCTGCCGTGCGGGAGGTGCCCTCAATAGTCTGCTTTGCGGCCTCAAAGCCTTTCTTTGTCTCATCGCCGGCTTTCTTCGCTGCTTTCCCCGCTCGCTCATAGGCGGCGGCGACCTGATCGGCACCTTTGGTGTCGGCTTCAATCTTGAGCTTTGTGGTGTACGTCTCCTGTGCCATGTCATCAACCCTCGATGGTGTAAGCGACTGCGACCGCGCAGCCTACATGCGACACCTGGCGGTTCGTGACCGCCGCATGCTCGAACACGGTGCGGCCGCCACACACCAGCACACCTTCAACCGCCTCCTTGTAAATGCCGCCCAGCGCATAGGCAAGGGCAGCATCGACCGAAGGGAATACCCTCGTGACGGAGAAGCTTACCGTGCCATGGTTGCATTTCACATGCTCCGTCACGGTGCGGTCGGCGCCGATGTAGTCGCGCTTCGCGACTCCCGGCACCTCCGCGACGGTAAGCCCCTCCGGTCCGATGGGCCGACCGTCGGAGTTGCGCACGGTACCGGCGCAGAGGATGGTGTTTCCGATCTTGATTTCCATTTCGTCGCTCCGCTCCTTTTTAGTAATGGGTAATGAGTAATGGGTAATGAGAAATCCCATCTCTCATATCTCATCTCCCATCTCTCTTTTCTCCATTACAGCGTAACGTCAAAGAGCGTGCCGTCTGCGCCGATGTTGGCGACGAAACCGAGCTGACCGGCGCGGAGCTGCGAGGCTCCCCACTGGATCGGACCCGTCACCAATGCGGCGTTCTTGAGCGTGACGGAAAGTCCGCCATTCGCCGCGATCACGAGATCATCCGCCGATGCGAGAGATGCGCCGCGCCCCTTGCCGACGGGCAGAGCCGCAAGGATATCCGCCTCGGAAAGCCCGAGCGGCGTGCAGCTTGCGCGTACGGTCACGCCCGAAAGCGTGTAGTCGATCGTGCCCTGGCTGTCGCTGCCGACCGGTTCAAGCTGCAGTTCCGGCGTGACGGTCCAGCCGTCCTGCGTGTCGGGAATCGCAAGATCTCCGAATGTCGCCTGATAGTGGCAGCCGGAAAGACCCTCCCTTGAAGGTTCGCCGCCGTCGTATTCGGCCGCCGCCACGGAATAGAACGCGCCCGTCTCGCCGGGAAGCTTGCCGTTCGCCACAACCGCCGTGAACTCGATGCCGCCGAACGCCGTCTTGACCGGTGAGAGCAGGAGTTCCGGACACTTCGTCAGCCCCGCGCAGGCGAACGTCACCTTCATCCCCGCGCGGGACGACACGACGAGCGGCCTGTCCGTCTCGCCCATGATGGATGTGCCGAACACCGGCTTCTTCATCCATGCCGGGAAGAAAAGGTCGAGCAGCGCCTGGGTGATGTTCCCGACGGGCGTGAGCGAGATCTTGCCCGTCTGGTCGGTCTTGATTGTGTCGAGCTTTCCGGCGATGGAGCTGGGGATCTCCTGCGTCGAGGATTCAATGTCGGCGGTGATGCCGCTTGAGTCGTGTATCTTAAGGCCGCCGAACATGACGGTGCCGGGTCCGCGGATGATGCTCTGTCTTGTAGTTGCCATGTGAGTTTCCTTTCTTTACAAAGTTGCGTTTGTTTCAAATTCGATGTCGCACGAGACGACTCCCGATGCCACCTCCTGAACGGGCGAGATGTGCTTGAGCACTAACGGACTCTGCCCCGGCGCCGGTGTGTAGAGGTTGAGAGCCTTGGCGATCTCCTGAGCGGCGTCAAGGAGCGTCGGCACGTCGCCGCCGAGCTTGCGGTTTACGACGGGCCGCTCGAACACGCTCGCGACAATGGTCACGGTGCCGTAGCACGTCTTGCAGCTGTCGGCGCGGTTTGTGAAGCCGTTCCAGCCGATGACCACGGCGAAGCGGTTCTTCGCAATGTCCGCCTGAAGCTTTGCCGTTGCATCGCCTTTCTTCTCGTTGATGACATCACGTCCGGCGAGACACGGTATCTGCCGCGTCTCCTCAACCGTATTCTCTATAAGCTCATCAAGTGTCATGCGCTTCTCCTGGTTGTTCTTCGGATGTAGTCGAGCATTGCCTTTGATGCAGTGCCGCCAAGCTCCGCATCGCTCGGCAGGAGCGAACGGTCCTGCTTGAGCTGTACGCGCTTGTGAAGTACATAGAGTGGAACCGCACCTGAATCGGCAGACTTGCCGTCGCCGCCCGGCGGTGTACCCATAAGCACTCTAACATCCTTCAGTTGGAATATGTTCCAGCCGTTTGCGCGAAGCTCCCCGACGCGCTTGCCGTAGGCATAAGGCGAAACCGGCAGCGTAAGAGCATTGGCCGTGCGCGGCGTAATTGTGAGTGGCCTGAATGCGCGGGAGAGTCCGGGTATTGGGATTATCACCTCCGCTCCGTTCGTGGAGGCGGTGAAATGCGTGGCGCGTGCGCCTTTCTCGATGTGTCCCGTGGGCGTCGCTCCGAGACGGTGCGCGGATATGTGATGACGCGGCGCAATACGCGAGAGATGATTGCGCACAAGAATCCTCACGGCGTTTGCCGCCACTGAAAACAGCAGACGGCGTCCTTCTGGCTTTACGAGATCGAGCCACCTGCCGAGATTCCAGGGAAGTATCACCTTGAGCGTCATGCGATGCCCTCCGCGATCCGGGGGAAGCCGTAGCGCTCCACCGCTTCGGCGATGTCGCGCTCTCCCGGAGTGAGCGATGCGAGAGAAGGAGCGGATATTTCGTCATCCTCCCTGACGAGACCGAGCGCAATGCACTTGTCGCGATCGACTTCAACCCAGCCCATGCCCGACGAGAACGCGAAAGGCGGATAAGGGTTGTCGAGAGCATCCTTGTATCCCCCGGCTCCGTTGCCGAGATGCTGCCAGATGGGGGATGTTTTAAGGGCGATTAAACGGTCTTTCAAAGCTCCTTCAAAATTGCATGCAAGCCCCGCCGCCGCCCAGCGGCGATCCCAGTCGAGGCGCGGCCTAGCACGGGCTTCAACCCTTGTGAGCTCCCATGCCGGCCACATGAAGACGGTTGCCTCCGTCTGCTCCGAGAGCATGGCGACGGATGCCGCCATCTGCCGCTGCGTATCGACCACAAGGTTCAACCGACGCATGCTTGCCGGATTGATGATTCCTCCTCCATCCTGCGGAGAGTGCCCCATCTGCTCAAGTAGCGTGACGAGCTTGAGCCGTGCGTCCGCCTGGTTTATCTCACCGGCGGCGATCTGTGCGCACACTTCGCGCACCTTGGCGAGATATCGCGCCGACTCCATCCGCGCCGAGAATATGCTGCGCTGGAGTATCTCGCGGGCGATCTGCTCGCGGATCTCCTCGCTGCCGAGAGAAGTCGGCAGAAGCTCTTTTATTCGTATGACGTCGGCGGCTGTCATAGGGTGTCAAGCCTGCGTTCGGGACGGATCGCGGCGAATGACGGAAGCGCCGCGCCGGATGTGGCGGTGACTTCGTGAGGCTCGACCTTCATTCGGCCAGAGCCTACCTCCTTGAAAATCGAAAGCGCATCCTCGCGCGCGCGGCGGCGCGGCTCCGAGATCTCCACGGAGAACCGTTTGAGGAGATCGTAGGCCGCGTAGTCCATCGCAGGCGCGAGGAGCGATGGCGGCATGAGACTTTCGTCTTCCGGAAGCGTCATGCCGCCCGCCCGGACGTACCCGCGCACGAGCTGCACGGTGCGTCTCAGGTTCGCATCAACCACATCCGAAAAGTCTG
>SUVZ01000321.1 GCA_015061765.1 Lentisphaerota bacterium | reverse complement strand
ACTCCCACGCCTCCATCAACGACGAGCGCGCGATCTGGCAGGGCGCGTTCACGTCCATCGGCGCGGGTTCGCTCAAGTACACCGGCCTCGAATACGGCGATGTCCTTCCGTTCGGACGTGAGAACGACTTGCCTTCTCCGGGCCAGCGGAACGAAGACCCGTACAAGATCATGCACAAGATGAAGATCCACAGCGGACACCAGGGCATGATCCTGCGCGTGTACGGCGACCGCATGGTGTTCGAGCGCCGCGACTTCGTGAGCGGCGATAAGCTCGGCGACGACTGGGTCGTCCCGCTTCCGGCGAAGAAGCCGATGCCGTTCGCCTTCGCGCCTCGCGCGGCCGTGAGCATCGCCCCGGAGTTCCCGGCTGGAGCCGCGCTCGCCGCGCGCATGACGACCGGAAAGAACCGCGGCGGCGGAAACGTGAAGTCCGAGGAACGCCGCGTCCTCGAAGTCACGATTCCGGCCGCGAACCGCGCGGGGGCCGGGAGAGTCTTCGACTATGCCGTGGAGATTTCCGGCAAGGCCGGCGGATTGGACAGGAGATTCGTCTTTGCCTCCGGGTTCCACAGGTCCGCGGGCACGAAGGAGGCCAACGCGCCGACGGTGCTTCAGGTCGATGCCGATCTTCTCTCCGTGAAGGGCGAAGTGCTCATAAAGGCCATTCCGCGCAACAGCTTCGGCGTTGCCGGCGGCGCAATAGCCATGCCGTTTACGCTGGCGGCGGCCGGTTCGGCCGGAACTTTGCAGTAAAACTGAACGGCAGGGGCCGTTGCCGGGTCGTTTTTGAGCAACTGGTAAGAAATTGAACGGCGGAAGGCGGATAAAGCGCCTTCCGCCGCTGTTGACTTTGGCGGGCGGGAGATGGTGCCGTTCTTGGAGGTGTTGGACGGGATGGTGATGTGCAGAGCAGGCGCAGCGGTGTTGTGGAGTCGGTTGACAGGGAGCATTAACGGCGCTCGATCAGAGACTCAGGATAGTCCGTGTTGTCAGTGAATACGAGCTTGGCTCCAGGTTCGACGATATAGGCGGCATATACGGTCTGTTCAGCGTTTGTGAGGTTTGCGTCATGCGGCGGACGGGGTGGATATTCAGCGTATTCGTCTCTATGCGTGTCTTTGTTCCAGCGCGAGAAGGTGAAACCGTGATATTCACCTGACGTGACAAGTTTCACTCCGGGCTTCAGCAGGACATGGTGCCAGGCGATCCTCTCGGCATAGAGCGTGCCGTTGCCTTGGATGATCAGGGGCTGGCGATAAGGTCCGCCCCGTTTGCCGTTTTCCAGCTCCCGATAGAACTTCCATCCGCTCAACAGCCCGATTTTATAGGAGCGTCCGCCTTCGAGGGTTATGATGCGAGTTCGTACATTGGAGGACGGCGTTTCCATTCCTGGGAGGATCCACCCGGTTTTTATCTCGCCGACATCGTCGTAGGTGTCAAGCCGGATCGGGGGCGGTTCTTCGTGGAAAAACAGAAATGCCGCGATAGCGACGGGAATCGCCGCCGCGAGTGCGCATGCGACAAGCCATGAAAGCCGTGCGGCGGCGAGTGCGCGTTTCATCGCCTTTGCCGACTTGTAGCGCAAGGCGGGCGAAGAGTTTGTCGCCCGCATGACAAACCAGCGCCAGAAAAGCGGCGGTTTGCCGTCGAACAGCCAGATTGCGAGGCGTCCGACGGCATGGAGATCCGACGCGGGCGTTGCGTCCGCGCCCATGAACTGTTCCGGTGCGCTGAAATCCGGCGTGCCGGCTATTCGCGCAGTGTCTGCGCCTGCCGCGGTCGCGGTCGCCGTGCCCGGTCTGGCGACTTGCGCGGCGGTTTCCCCGTTGTCGATCTGAACGATGCCGAAATCCGTCAGAATGGCGTTGCCGTAGTCGTCGAGAAGAACGTTCGCCGGCTTTATGTCGCGATGCACCACTCCTTTCGCGTGAAGCGCGTCGAGCGCGGACAGCACGTCGTCGATTATCTTCCTCGTCTTGCGCATCGGCAGCGGGCGCACAATCGGATGGAGCAGATCCATCGTGTAGAAGGGGCGTTCGCCTTCGTCGCGAAGACTGTGGACGCGGACGATTCCGGGATGCGTGAACTGCGCGAGACAGCGGGCCTCTGCGATGAAGCGCCGACGCAGTCGTGCCGTTTCCTTCTCAGGGACCGTTTCGCGCGGTGCGAAAATCTTCATTGCGAAGTCGGCGTTCAGCGCCTCGTCCTTGACGCGCCACACCTCGCTTGTCGCACCGCGTCCGAGAAAAGAGACTACGCTGAAGCCGCCGAATGTTTCGCCGGGATGCAGAAGACCGCCTTGCGCGGACGCGGTCTCGCGCAAGGCGTCGTCCGAGGCGAGATAGCTGTCGATGTCAGTCTCCATCCGGCGAGTTTTCCCTGATTGAACGCACTTCGTCCGCGATCCTCTGCTTGAGGCGGTTCTTTATCTGGTAGAGATTGTTTACGGTTATGCCGAGATCGGCGGCCACCGTTTCGGCGTTTTCGCCTTGCTGCACATGGCGGCGGAACGCGATCTTGGACGTCTCGCCGATGGCCGGGTCTGCGAAGACGCGGCGCAGGGCAATGTTGAATGTCTCGAGCCGCCAGTCCTCTTCGGCAGGTATGATCGGCTCTGCGGCGAAGCGTGCAATTTTGTCGGCGTCGGCTTTCGCTTTCCGCATCAGATCGACGGCCTTGTTCTGGGCGATCTTGAAGAGAAGGGAGTGGAACGCGCCTTTGTGCGCCTTGTCGTATTTGTAGGACGGCATGATCTTCACGAGATCGACGAGCGTTTCCTGAATGGCCTCCTCGGCGTCTTCGTGTGAGATTCCGTGCTTCATCAGCGTCCGTTCGATCAACGGCGCATAGTCGCGGTAGAACCGCGCCCAGCGGTTTTGGTTGCCCTCGGCAAGCCCTTTCAGAAGCGTATCGGTAGTTTCAAGCATGAGATTCTTAAGGTTTGGAGATGAAGACGTTTCATGGCTTGAGAGCGCTTATCGGGCAAACGATTACACCGTCTTCCTTGCGCTGATAAGCGTATTCTCCTACTGCCGTCAAGACCATCCTGAAAGAGGGTGCGTGCATTCTTGACGTATCAAGGCACGATGACAGTTTGTTCAGCGTTTCGCATCCCTTGTTTATCAGCACATCTCCGCCGAGTTTTATTTCGACAAGTCCGTATCGTCCGTCGCGCAAACGGATTACGGCATCGCATTCCAATCCGTTCCGGTCAAGATAGTGATGTACAGTTCCGTCGAGGGCGTCCGCGTACGCGCGCAAATCCCGGATGGCAAGTGTTTCAAACACAATGCCGAACGTCGGCAGGTCGTCCTGGAGGCTGTTGGGTCCGAAGCCAAGCGATGCCGCCGCTATCGATGGATCGGCAAAATAGCGCGTGTCGGAAGCACGAACCGTAGTCTTTCGCCGGAGACTGGGATGCCATGCCGACACGTCGTCCACGACAAATATTCCGCGAAGCGCGTTGAGATATGAATAGATCGTGTTTTCACCAAACGTCCTTCCCTCGTGGGCGGAAAGGTCGGCCGTAATCACGCCAATGCTCGCCTGCGTTCCCTGAAGCCGTGCGTAGGATCTCATGATTGCGCGAGCGCACTCGGCATCACGCGCAACGCCGTCAAATCTCGAAATATCAGACGCGGCCACCGCATCAACATAGTCGAACGCATGGCGCAGCGCAAACCGACCGCTCTGCCCGACGGCTTCCGGCCATCCGCCACGGCAAGCTGCAAACGCAATGCCCTCAAGTCCAAGAACATTTGCATCCGCAGTAGTTGGCGCTTCACCGGAGAAAAGCAATCCAAGAGAGACGCTCCCGCTAGATTCTTCCGATTCCCACAGCGACATGGGGCGCATACGGAATCTTGCTATGCGTCCAGTACCGGTGTGATGCATTTCATCGGTTTTCGGAGGAACGCTCGACCCCGTCAAAATGTACTGTCCATATTCCGACGCCCTATCGACATTGAAACGAACATCATCCCAAAGCGATGGAGCAAGTTGCCATTCGTCTATCAGGCGGGGATGTTCCCCTGAAAGCAACTTTACGGGATTGAGCTTGGCAAGCGCGATATTGGCATCCTTCTTGCCCGTCTCGTCCATGTAAAGGACTGATGCCGCTTGTCTGGCGGCTGTTGTCGTTTTCCCGCACCACTTGGGACCCTCGACTAGAACGGCGCCCGTACAGGAAAGAATGTCTTTCAGCGTGGAATCTGCAATCCTTGGCCTGTATTTTCCTTTTTTCATGCAGAATAGTATATCATAAAATCGTGGCGTTGTGGCATTTGGCAGGTTTTCGTTGTGGCACATGGCAGGTTTTCGTTGTGGCACTTGGCAGACAATGGCCGATACAGATATCGGCATATCACAAGCATTTTACATTCTTTTTCGGCCCTCCCTTGACTCATTCCTGTGGTTGGAATTTTCGCGTAAGATTCGCCGCAGGGCATACGAGTTGTATATGAGTGGGGCCCTGGGCGGAAGCCTTCGGGTTTCGCGGAAGGAGTCGCAAGGTGGCGGTTGTCAATTCGGCGGCGGGCAGATTTTCCGCACAAGAGCGGGGAATTTTGCTATACTACCGAATAGACAATTTAACAGCTTTGCGTTCGTCGCATTGTTGGCTCGAGTGAAACCTGGAAAGTTCTACTGAAAGAGCCACGATACGGTGAATGCGTCCTATCTTGGGCGCATCTCCTTTCGTGATTTCTTTCAGGGCTTTTCCAGGGCCTCACTCGGAATCCGGCAGGAGATCGCGCCCTCTCTTTCTCCCGCCTTCAACTGAGTGGAGGGGGTGAAGGAGATAGAAGAAATGGCAGACATGGCGAAGTTCTTTGAAGCGCTTTCGGAGCGCGCATACAAAGAGAACGATCTTTCGGATGTCACATACGCAATGTGCGAGGCGGATGTGAAGTTCAGAC
>SUVZ01000320.1 GCA_015061765.1 Lentisphaerota bacterium | reverse complement strand
GGATTGACAGGATTATCTGGGGATGCGCCCCCTGACTTCCGCAATCCTGTAAATCTTGTAAATCCTGTCAAAAAAGAAACCGAGGTTGCGGAGATCGGGTATTATGCCGTTACGCTTGAAAACGGGGTGAAGTGCGAGGCGACTGCAACCGAGCGAGTGGCGGTGTGGCGGTTTACATGGCCGGAAGGTGCTTCGCCGCGTCTTTATATCGATGCCGCCGCGATGCTGATGCAAGCATGCAATCAGAAGCTTGGCGCTACGGTGCCTGAGTCATCGGCGTCATTGTGCAAAAAACGCCGCGGCATGACGGGCTACAAGAAAGCTCTGGGTTGGACGCCGTACAAGCTGTTCTATGCAATCGAGTTCTCCGAGCCGTGGGCGAAAATCGAAAAGCTTCCGAGCAATCCGTTTCAGGGCAAAGGCGACCGGTGGATGATTGATTTTAACGCAGAGGCGCAGAGTGGCAGAGTTGCTCAGAACAGCCAGAATTTGAATGTTGCCAATGTGAAAATATTGCCAATTGCCAATGCCAATTCGAAATGGGAAAAGGGTAATGGAGAATTGGAAACAGTCAGCATTGGTACTGGCAACACGAGCACAATGGCAACAGTAGAAACCTCTCTGCGTTCCTCTGCTGCACTGCGCCTCTGCGTTAAAAATTCTCTTGAAGTTCGCATTGCGCTTTCGACCGTATCGGAAGATGGTGCGGTGGCGAACATGAAGGCAGAGGCGGAAGGCAGATCGTTTGACGAAATCCGTTCCGGTTGCCGTGCCGCATGGAACGAAATCTTCTCCCGTGCGCAGCTCGTCAAAGGGACTGACGACCAGAAGAAGAACTGGTACACGGCACTTTATCACCTTTGCATACAGCCGAACATACAGACTGACGTGAACGGTCGATATCGCGGCGCGGATGATATGATCCGTACGGCAAAACGCGGACACTATTCGACATTTTCATTGTGGGACACATTCCGGGCGGCACATCCGCTTTACACGATTCTCGTTCCGGAGCAAGTGCCGGGATTTGTCGATTCGCTCGTGGCGTTCGGACGCGAACACGGGCATCTTCCCATGTGGACGATGTGGAACGGAGAAGATCATTGCATGGTGGGTATCCATTCCATCCCAGTTATCGTCGATGCCTGGAAGAAAGGTCTTTTGACAGGATTAACAGGATTGACAGGATTATCTGGGGGCGTGCCCCCAGACCCCCGCAATCCTGTAAATCTTGTAAATCCTGTCCAAAACAAACTGCTCACCCTCATGGTTCAGTCGATGATAAACAACGACGGGGAGAATCAGAAGAACTGCTGGAACTCATATTGGGAAAACGGTTACATTCCGTATTATCCAGGTGTGTTCGACAAGCATCATCCCCAGCGACAGAGCGTTTCAATAACGCTTGAACTTGCCTACGACTGGTGGTGTATTGCCGATTTTGCGAAGTTAATCGGCGACGAGGATACTGAGAAAGAGGCGCTGAAGTGGGAGAACTGTTGGAAGAATGTTTTCGATAGAAAAACAGGTTTTGTGCGTCCGCGAGCGCCGAAGACCGCAGGCGGAGCATGGCGGGAGCCGTTCGATCCGTCATCCGCGCGAATCGGCGGCAGCTTCTGGAGTGATTTCACGGAGGCTAATTCGTGGATATACACATGGCATGTCTTTCAAAATCCAGATGCGCTCGCAGAGGAGCTCGGTGGCCGCGAGAAGGCACTTGCGAAACTTGATAAATTCTTCGCAACTATGCCGAAGGGCAAGGGCCGTTCGTCCGCTGAAGGCGGTCTTGTCGCGGACGGGAATCTCAGACGAGGTCAGATCGGTATGTACTGGCACGGAAACGAACCGAGCCATCACATCGCATATTTCTATTCGCTTTGGGGCCGCCGCGACAAAACCGCCGCACTTGTAGGCAAAATCTGCCGCGAAGCGTATTTGCCGCGTCCGGAGGGTCTTTGCGGCAATGACGACTGCGGACAGATGAGTGCGTGGTATCTCTTTTCGATGATGGGTTTCTATCCGGTGAATCCGTGCGGTGACGGATATGTTCTTGGCGCGGCGCAGGCTGAAGAGATAAAACTGAGGGAGGGGAAAGGTGAGTTCAGGATTGTCAGGTCTGGGGATGGTGAGGGTGTGATGTTTAACGGTAAGGTTGTAAACGGGTTTAAGATTTCGCATGAAGAGATCATGCGCGGCGGCGTTCTATCGTTTGAATAGAATGCTTGAAACGGATTAAGAATTTGATGGTAAAATACCGGGTGCTTTTTATATGGGAACAAAAGTAGATATTTCGCCGGATGAATCTGTTGTTCGGATTCTGTCCGAATGCCGAGTTTCGCTTTTTGCAGAGGCGAGGCGGTATTGCGACGATGTCGGTGATGCGGAGGAACTAGTCCTTCGCACCATTGACACCGCACTGCGCGATTGGGAGTCTTGCAGGAGCAAGGATGAGCCGCTTTCATGGCTTTTCGGCATTCTCCGCAACATACGCTCCAAGGACGTCCGCCGCATGGTCAACCGGAATACCGTTGCCATTGACCCTGATGTGCTTGCGGCAAACGTGAGTCTTGTCACTAACGAGACAGACGATGCCATTCTCAGGAATTCCGACAGCGACGCCATTCGCGCTGCGATAGAAAGGCTTGCGCCCGAGTTCAGGAAGACGGTCGTTATGCACTACATGATGGATATGCCGCTTAACGAGATCGCAAAGGTGCTGAAGCGTCCGATAGGTACTGTGAAATGGCGGCTCAGCGTTGCGAAAAGCGTCCTCGCCGAACGTCTCAGGCGTTCCCTCGGTCGCCCCGGTACATGGTTTGCGCTTGCATTGGGTCTTCTTGCCGGTTGCGTAGCGGCGGTTGTGGTCATGAGGATGCCGAGCCGGAACTCTAATGAGCATCCGATTGGCGGAATGTCGTTCAACAAGCCAAAAGTGCATGAGATCACCGTCCGTCGCGCACCGAAATCCGTCAAGATTGACGGCAAGCTCGGCGAGTGGACCGCCCCTGTGTTCGAGGCGGCATGTGAACCGCCATATGACCGAGACTACACTGCATCCATACGGATGATGTGGGATGAGAGACGCCTTTACATCGCGGGTGACGTGCGTACGCCCGATCCGATGAGCAACAACACCGAGTCGGTGGACGGATACCGGTTTGCGGGAGGTAGCGTGATATGCCGTCTTCCGGCGGATTCCTCCTTCGGCCGGTCGATTTGTGACAAGTCGATTCTTGTCGGAAAACCTTCGCCGGAAGAAAGTGTCATCTCGCTCGTCCTGTATTGTGACCGCGTGTCTGGCAGGGAGTCGATCTGCTTCCACAAGGGTGTGCACGGACATCGGGGATTGGATGTTCCGCGCAGTGTCTGGCGGGGTGCGTACCGCAAACACGGCGATGGCCGTGGATATGCTTTTGAATATGCCATTGAATGGGCGGCGGTCGGCATTACGCCGCCGAAGTCCGGGGAAGTGCGTGCCAATACATGGAACATACACTTCAGTGACGGATTCGGTGAGGCCTGTTCAGGACAGATGGTCGAGAATGTTGCCGTGAACATCCCGGAATTGTACAGGAGCAAGTCCCCTATATACTACTTTATGTATCCTTTGACATGGGGGAAGGCTGTATTTGAATAGTGGATGGAGGTGATTTTCTCGGTCTCGAAGGATCAGCTGTCTGGAAATATGGTATACTTCAGGGCATTATGAAAAAGTGGACGGTTGCGGCCTTCAGGGCCGCCAAGGGCAGACAGAAACTCGGATGCTGTACAGCCTACGACGCATGCTTTGCGAAGCTTGCAGACGAGGCGGGCGTGCCATGCCTCCTGGTCGGCGATTCAATGGGCATGACAATGCTTGGGTATGCCACCACTATTCCCGTGAAGATGGAAGAAACCCTTTCTGCGACCGCCGCAGTCGCTCGGGTTGTGAAAGACGCGCTTGTGGTTGCGGACATGCCTTTTGGGAGTTATCAGTGTGGCGACGATGCGGCAATGGCAAACGCAGTCAACTGCCTCAAGGCCGGTGCGGATGCCGTGAAACTCGAAGGCGGTGCATCAGTGTGCGGGCTTATCCGCCGCATGACGTCTGCTGGAATTCCAGTCCTGGCGCATGTCGGGATGATGCCGCAGAGCGTGAATTCCTATGGTGGCTTCAAAATGCAGGGGAAAACACATGAGGCGGCAGCACAGGTGCTTGCCGACGCAAAGGCGGTCGAAGAGGCGGGTGCGTTTGCGGTTACGCTTGAGTGCGTTCCTGGAGAGCTTGCCGCGGAGGTTACTGCGGCTCTGCGCATTCCCACGGTTGGCATCGGTGCAGGACCGGTTTGCGATGCGCAATGGCTTGTCATGCACGATCTTCTAGGGCTTAATGAAGGGCATGTGCCGTCATTCGTAAAGCGGTACGCCAATTTGGCTGCGGAAGCAAAACGGGCATTCTCCGAATATGTGTCAGAGGTTGCGGCAGGAACATTCCCATGTTCTGCAAAGTGATGGTTTGCGTGGCTGGCGTTCGTGATGAAAATGACATCCGGTTTAAAAGTGGGCAAGTATGATATAATCAGACCCAATAGACGATAACGTTAATTGAGACAAATCCATGTGCGAGAATTGTACAAAGAGCGACCTGACCAGGCTAGAGACGGTCTTCAAGGAGTTTGAGGGCGACAGTCACGCCCTCATCTCCATTCTCCAGCGTGCGCAGGAGATATACGGATACCTCCCGACCGACGTGATATACGCAGTGGCGGAGCATGTCGGGGTGAGCCCGGCGAAGGTCATGGGCGTGGCGACGTTCTACACCCAGTTTCGTCTCAAGCCCGTCGGCAGGAATCTCATCATGCTGTGCAAGGGAACCGCCTGCCACGTGAATGGGGCGGACTCCATTGCGAAGGCTCTTCAGGACGAACTGGGCATCGAGGACGGCGGCACCACGGAGGATGGAT
>SUVZ01000319.1 GCA_015061765.1 Lentisphaerota bacterium | reverse complement strand
TGGGTGAAATGTCCAACGAAGTCGGAAGGAAAGTCGATTTGATCAATGTTACGGCGCTTGACCGCAGTCCTTGCTTTGCCTACAACGTAAAGAAGGAGATGATGGAACTGTGATTAGTCAATCCAATTTCAAACCGTGAAACTGAAAATGAAAGGAACTACAATCAGTCACTAACCGGTACATAGGCGGGCATCCTCCTTCGCTCTGTGGGGCTACGGAGGACGGGTCTGCCGCATAGACAATTTGCGCTGCAAAGCGGTCGTTCAGAGAAATGTAGAGAGTTTCGAGAAAGGCGACACCTTGCAGGGGAAAGCGCAATGCGCTTGCCTCTCTTTGTGTTTCTTTCAAGGCAATCTCTACAGCCTCTCTGAGAACACGAAGGGAGGTTTTCTTATGTCGAATATACAGAAGAGCGACATATCGCTTGAAGGTGAGGATGTATGCGTGTGCGTGGGCGCATGCGCAGATGCTGCAATGCCTCGCTGGGCTGGCAGAATCGCCATGTCCGGCGCGACAACGATTATTTGCCTGTACGATCCTTCAAAATCAGACGGCAAGTGTGAAGCAGAGAAATTTGCGCAGACTCTGGGACACAATCTTCCGTCCATGGACGTGCGGCGACAGATTCTCGTAATGAGCGCTGACGAGTGGGATCACTTCTATTCGGTGCATAAGGACGAACAGTACAGCATCGTACATATTCACGTTGATCCTTCAATGCGATTGCCTTTAAGCGTGGGTGACGTCAAGCCGAGACCACATCCCGCCGCCCTGTCCGACTTCGATGACATTGCGCCGCTGAAAGAGACCTTGTTAAGGATTGTCGATGTTTTCTCGAAGTCGCCCGGGGAAGGAACATGGCCGTCCGTATTGCTATTGGGCGAGACCGGTTCTGGTAAGACGTACGCGGCGCGGAGAATATATGATTCGCTTGTCGAATCTGGAATTGTCAAGGCAAATGACGATGGTGGCAAATTCGTGTCGTTGAACTGCGGCGAGTTTGGCTCATCCGACATGAACGCCGCGCTGTTCGGAATCAAAGGCGGCGCGTTTACCGATGTGAGGAAAGATCAACCGGGCGCAATTGAAGAAGCCAAGGACGGCGTGCTGTTCCTTGACGAGATTGGGACGCTTCCCTTGGATTTGCAGCCGCGCCTGCTCACTGTCCTTGACGGTGGCAAGTATCGAAAGCATGGTGCTCCAAAGGCGACGGAAACGGCAAGATGCAGATTCATTTTCGGGACGAACGAAGACCTTGTCAATGCCGTTCGGGACGGACGTTTCCGGTTTGACTTGTACAATCGCATCGGCGGCATTGAGGTACACATGCCGTCTGTGAAAGAGCGGATTGACGGCACTGAAGGAGCTAAGTTCCTTGATCGTCAGATTGACGCACTTTGCATGAAACATGGCAAATTGCATCTTACAAAACATGCTCGGACAATATTCGTCAGGTTCGCAAAACAGCATCCTTGGCTCGGCAATTTCAGGGAGCTTAACCGCACCTTTCAGATCATGGGCATGAAGTCGGATAAACGGAATATCGTATCGGCTTCCGCGATGGGTGGTGTTATAGACGAGATTATCCGCAACGTCCAGAGCGCGGACATCTTCAATCTGCCGCGATCCGTCTCGACATACGAGGAACATCCGCTTCTGAAAAAGCGTGCCGATATAGCCGCGAACGATAAGGCGATGCTGCTGTTCGCTTTCAAATGTGCATCAGAGGCGACGAATTGCCAAGATGCAGGGCGCAAGTTCTTTGACGGCAAGAAGCTGCGCAACTGGAGTTCGTCGTTTTCGCGTTATCTCGCGAAGTTCGGTTTTTGCTGGGACAAGGATTCGCCAAATCATGTTGCGGAGATTTAGCATGGCATGTCTAAAATTTTAGCATCATGCCTAAAATCGGCGACTAAAACGGAGGCAAAACCATTGGCACGGTTCTTGCTACATGTTCACCGTGTGTTCCGCATGGTGCGGAGACACTGTAAAACAAAGGAGATAAAACAATGGCCAAACTGCCGAACGATTATGAACTAGACTTCCTGAAGTCATGCACGAAGGAAGAACTTGAGCCGCTTGTAGGTGCGATTTTGGGTACGGACGACAAAGGCAATATAGACCGCTCGGGGCGGTTCAGCTCTGAACTTGACAAGAAGCCTGTGTTCACTACGCACTTCCCGGATCACACAAAGTACGTAGATGAGATTATCGAGGAACTGCAGAAATACGGCGGCAATTCGATTGCAAATGCTGTACGCGGCATGGGAGTTTCTTACCACGAAGTGCTGTGCGATGTGTCGAAGAAGATGAACGTCAACTTCAATGCGGCGCAGACCACTCAGACGATTGAAGACAGTCTTCTCGCGAAGGTGCTGGAAGATGCCTGGGAAAAGATGTCGGAGGACGAACGTAAGGAACTAATCAAAGAGGCTGGAAACGTATTCGGCGCGAAAGTAGGCGGAATCGGCGCAGGGGTGCTGATTCAGATCGTACGTGCGGGCGGATTTAAATCGTATCAGCTTGCGCTCATCATCGTCAACGCCGTTGCGAAGGCGATTCTCGGGCGCGGACTGACGTTTGCGGGCAATATCTATCTGACGCGGCTTCTTGCGGTTCTTGTCGGACCTGTCGGCTGGATCTTGACTGGCGTGTGGACGGCATTCGACTTCGCGTCACAGGCATATCGTGTCACGATTCCGGCCTGTATCTACATCGCCGCCCTGCGGAAGATGAAGGACAATGAAAAGTTCGCGAAAGAAGCGGACGAGGCTAAGTGATTCTCAAAATAAAGGAAGCGCACAATGACAAATCCAGTAATAATTGATTACAATACAAAAGACGTCGAGGGTTTCGTATCGAAAATCGGCGAGCTGATCGAGTCCAGAAAGTCATTCTTCGTAAATGTGGAACGTGGCAAACAGCAAACCGCAGTGCTTGTTGTGGAACAGGCAATAGAAGCTGCGGGCTTGAAGTGTCGAGTCAGGACTGCAAACCGCGGATGGGCAGTTGCCGCGATCACGGTTTTCACATTGGGTATAGGAGCGGCAGCTGCGGCGGCAGTCGGCGTCCATGACATTGCCACAATCAATCCCGACTACGAGATTGTCAAGGGGATGTTCGACTCTGATATTAAAGTTACGTATATGAAAGATGCGAAATGATTAGCACCAGTGGCGACAGCCCAAATTTCCGGGCTGTCGCCATCGAAAGGTAGATGCAATGCAAGCAGAGACATATGAAATACCAAGCCATCCAGAGGTGACGGAGACTGAATATCAAGAGGCTCTGGAATTGGTGAAAAGAACAGGGTGCGCATCCACTCCTTTTTTCCAGATAAAACTTGGCATTGGGTACAATCGTGCTGCCAGTTTGATTAAGATGATGGAATCTCGAGGAGTTGTTGGTCCAACTCAAGACAACACAAACTGGCATGCTGTTTTGATACCAACCGAAAACAAAGCCGAAGAAATCTTTGATGGCCTTGCAGATGAACGACTTCAGTCTCTTGAAACTTTAAAAAGGCATAGTCATCCAGAATGGCGACGGAAAATACAAGTGTGTGTTGATTCTATCAAGTACGTCATAACCGAGCAGAATTCTCAAATCGCACGATTGAAACGCGAGCATGAAGGCTTGCTTAGCAAGTTGAAAGAAATCGAACAGGCACTTGACGAGTACGATGCGAAACCAGCACCTTCAAACGAGACAAAGGAGAACTGCTGATTATGGATAGACCTATTGTTGAGTTTTCCGATATTTGGCCGGAAACGTTGGACGTGGAAGAGGCGAAAGGTAAGCATCTTCCGATCTTTCTTGGCAACGATCTTGTTGTTGATCTAGCGCGGATGCCGCACCTTCTTGTCGGAGGTGCAGACGGATGGGGAAAGACAAACCTCCTTAACTGCATGATCTGTGGACTTGCTCGGCTTCTGTCGCCGGAAAGACTACAGTTTGTGCTGATGGATACGAAACTGGTAGAGTTTGTAACATATGGAAAATTCAAGCATCTTGCAATTCCCGTATCGCATAAGGAATCAGAATGCATTGCCGCTTTCAATTGGCTTGCTGGCGAAATGGAGAGAAGGCTTAAAGTGTTTGCCAAAGCAGGCTGTTGCCGCATCAATGATTATCATGAGCAGGGGAACGAACTGCCGTATATAGTTGCTGTCGTTGACGAATTTGCAGATTTGATTGCCAAGCACGGCAAAGAGATTGAACCGAATATTGAGCGGTTGGCGAATTACGGTCGAGCCTCCGGCATTCACCTTGTGATGGCGACAGGTGTGTTGGATCGTGAAATCGTTACGTTGAACATTCGACGTAGCTTGAAAGGACGCATTGCGTTTAAGACGCTTGGAGAAGAGCAGTCTCGTTTGCTTATAGATGTCGACGACGCAAAGTCTCTTTGTGAGCGTGGCGACATGCTTGTGCGCATGCCCGATGATACACTTGCGCATTGTACGTGCGGCTTTCTATCCGCCCAAGAGCAGGACAAGATTACCGAGCAGAACAAGATTGTCGGAAATCTATTTTTGAAATATAATCCGGCGAGAATTGCGGCGAAAGTTCTTGCCAAGGCTGTGATGAGTAACTCTTTAGTTGTACCGTTTTTGCCGGAGAAAGAAGGATTCAAGAGCATTGATGATGCCTTGAAACACCAGAAACAGCTTTTCAAGGAAATGACTGGGATGCAAGAACCATGCGACGAACAATCAATATTGGGAAATCTGAGAATACTCCACAAAGAACTTGGAAAGCAGATAAGCGAGATCGAAAACGATCCTGAGGAAGCCGCTGCCGCGTTGCAAGGCATCCATGCAGATATAGAAGCACAGCTTGACGCGCTCGATAACGTGCTGGAGAATAATAGGCAGAGCGCAAAGAATGAAAAGTAAAAACTCAAGGAGGCCACAATGCTGAGTGAAACGCACAAGGAAACCGACAAAC
>SUVZ01000318.1 GCA_015061765.1 Lentisphaerota bacterium | reverse complement strand
CGTCCGTCGGGAGTCGCACCGGTGAGCGCACCGAATTTCGCCGCGTTGTCGTTGTAGCCAGTGTGGTTTCCAAATGTCAGCGGCATTCCGAAGAAGTCGCGACGTCCTTCCGCGAAACGCGCAACCGCCGCATGGTAGAATCGCGCCATCCCGTTGGTGAACGAATCGTTCGCACCGTATCGCTTTCCGTGGCGGCGAATGTCGGCGAGAAGCTTTTCGTGCCCCTTCCAGTCGGTTGCGAGCGCGTCGGCAAGCTCCGCCATCGTGCAGCGCCGCTCGTCAAACACAAATTGGCGGACGATGCACAGCGAATCTATGACATTGGGCGTCCCCAACAGATCGATGACAGGCACAAGCCGCGAAGCGCCACCACAAGTCGGGCTTTTCGCGCGTTCAATGCAGCCGGCCATGAAGAGTGCGGAAAGAACATTGCAATCGCGCGAACGGATTGCGTTGAACTCCTTGGAAAGCGCATCCGCCTCATCCAGATCATGGTGTAGTTCTTCAGTGAAGAGCGCGGCAAAATCGTCCCAGGTCTTACTGGCGAGCGCATCTGCTCGGCGGACGGTGAAGATGCGCTCGATACAGCGAACGGCGTTCATGTGAAAGCCGCCGCACGAAAACCCGCCCATGAAAGTCGGTTCGTTGCAGCCGGTGATGCAGTAGTCGCGTGCAAGTTCGGGCGGAAATCCGAAGCGCCTTTCGAACGCCGCGACGCGCGGAGCATCACCATCAAATGCAATGCGCTTGTTCGGGTCGCGCCGTTCGCAATCGAGCATAAAACGCAGAACCTCGCGCTTTGTGCCGGGATGCCAGCGGAAGGACATTTGCGGACGTTTGAGGTTGCAGGAGAGGCATGACTCGACGACAAGTCGAGAGAAGTCCGTCCATCCATCTTTTCCGTCTGGCGTCAGCCCGCCAACCGTGATGTGGCACTCACCGCCCTTGTCGTAATTGCGGCTTGCATGCGGCGTGTGAGCGTCGATGAAGATGAACAGCTCCTGAAGCCGCTCGGAGGCACGGTCGCGCGTAGTACGGCCGGAGGCAAGGTCGGCGAAATAGAGCGGAGCCAAATACTGATCTATGCGGCCAAGGGCGTCAGACAGGAAGTCGTAGCAGAAGAACACGCTCTGCACGCCCTCGTCGAACGTACGCGCAGGGTTCATCGGAACGCGTTCGCACCGGGTGGCCATGTCGAGCAATGTCGCCTTGCGCACGGGATCGCTCTCAGCTTCCGCCTGCCGTCTGCACTCCGCCGCGCAGTTGGAGGCGCGTTTCCCGATTCCGTCAAGGGCGAGCTCCATTCCGCGAAGGTAATCGAGGCGATCCTTGTCGCCTGCCCACTTCTTGCGGGAGGCGGCTATTTCGCGGCGGATGCCAACAAGCCCTTCGCGGACGATTTTTGGGAAGTCTGCGCAAGTATGCTGCCACTCAAATATCGCAAGATCGCGCTTGGGCCGCAGATAGTAGCCTTTAAAGCACACACTGTAGAACGTCTTATGACCTGTGCGGCGGTAGAGGTCGCTTTCGACAGATCCGTCGAACGGAAGCCATCCTACAAGCTCTTCGTCTTCGCGTATCGCGACAGGCTGCGCATCCATGTACTCGGCGAGGCGTTTTCCGATTCGCACAGGCTCAGGAAGTGACATGTCGGAGGGGGAGTACCTGACCTTCACGGGCTTCGGAAAGATGTCGTGGTCGAGTGCGCGCGCCAGCAGGCGCTGTATGCGCCCGTCAAGAACTCGCGATCCCGCGCCGAACGGACTCGACATGCTGTCGGCGCCGTAAAGTCGCGCCCGATCTAGCACTGCTGCAGCAGACAGCACCGCCACAAAACATCTTCTCGTGATTTTCATTTGCCGGTCCTCTGCTATCCCAAGCACCTCTTTTTCAAGAGTCTTGTCTACCTCATTACTTCTTATTCCTTAATTATTCCGTCGCTATGCGGCCTTTCACGCCGAACACAGGGCGCTTCTTCTGCTGTTGCATTAATTCGTAGATCTCATATCCAAACGGCAGAAGATACATCTTCAACAGTTCCGAATCGCGGTCAACACGGCATTTGACCTTCCATTCGGCAGGTGTCGTCCGTGCCTTCAGCATTGCCGAGAGCAACGGCATCGACGTTTTCTCAACCTCCGCAGGATCGGAAGTCATGAAGAGCCTCTTCGAGAAACCCGACAAGTCCTGTTTCCAGTTCCATGTGAAGCACCACGGACCGACAATATCATAGGCATCATTCTTCGGATTGTCGTTCGGAGCTCGCTTGCCGATGTTGGCGCTCTTGGTCAAATTCTCATCCATCAGCAGAAAATACTTTGCCATTTCCGGGCCGACCTTCGGTCCGTAGTAGCTGCGGCAGTAAAGATTGACGATGTCGCTCAGACTCTCGTTTGGATTCCATCCAAGCCGCGCAAGAGTAAAATATACCAATGATGATGCATCCCAATGATCCTCATATGCCCGATCTGACGTCAAACGCGCACCTCGATCAACATATGTGCCTTCATTCACGCCGTTTGGTCCGTCCGCCAGCATTTCCGGCATGAATCCGCACACCCCCAGCTTATGATAGTACATGAGATTCTCCTTGATTGCACTGAGACGCGGCAATGGGAAGTGACGATTCTTGCTGATGTAATACTCGCGCACGTAAACGCGTTTGGATCTTGCCGCCCACCCTTTTAGGCATTCATCGAAATAACGGTTGCGCGGACAGGCGCTGTCATTGATCGCGTGATGCGTGCACATGTAAAGCGGCGCGAACTGTATCTCTAAATTCGGATGAATCGGGCAGTCCGGCGGTTTCATCATCCAGAAATGATAGGCGTAAACCATAAGACGGACATCCGGATACACCTTGTTCACCCGTTCAATGATGCTGTTGGCGGCCTTGATGTAGCGAGTGGTCCATGTACGCCCCCGCTTTGAACCAGGCTTCGGAAAATCCTTGGGCGAGTCCATTTTAAGATCAAGCGGATCTTCGCTCCAGCCGAAACGGTTTTTGGGATTCCCGCCCGTATCATTGTAACCGAACGGCAGCACCTTGAGATCCGGATGCTTTTTCATGTAGGCAAGCATTCGACGGACAATCAGATCGATCACCTCCGGATTGCCGAGTGTGATCTGCGAACCGTGTTCGGTGGCGACGCGCTTACCGTCAATAAGGGCGAAGTATTCCGGATGCGACGCATAGTATTCGCGCTTCGGAACCCAGTACAGGAAGGAGTGCCCTCCAAGAAGGTCAATGAATCCATATGGATCCATCGCCCATCCGGTCATGAGATAGGTAGACATGCTGAACGAACGGGCATTCAAGCCTACACGTGCCATCCAATCCCACATATGGGGCTGGGGATGTCCATGCAACTGGGAAACCAGACTGATTCCACGAATGGAAAACGCCGGACGGTCTGAATAGGGGAGCTGGATATCCTTTGCATCATTGGCTATTCCACCGGGGAAATCCAGTCCTACGAGCGGGCGCGGCGCAACAACACCAAACGCCTTTTCTATGATCTTGTACACGCCGTTCAGCACACCCCTTCCCGAATACGCACAGATCATCACCGTGTTCTTGCCTGATGTCGCAACAAGAAAGCCCTCATCGCCAAGATGTTTTTTGTCTAGATTGTGCTTAGCCATCAACTCATCCGCCTGATGACACGACTCGTCTCCGGCCAATGCCAACCTCAGAAGCAGCGGACCGGAATTGCCGGTATAGTCAGTGGTCCTGAAAATGGCGTTCATGTACGCCGTGAATTCATCCGCCGCATGCATCACGGCAGCATCTGAACTCATGGTCTGGATTCTTGCGAAAGGCCGCCCCCAAGGAGCCTTCAAACGAAGAACATCAGCCGAAGCCGCAAGCGCTAACATCGCCATAACGATGAACATGGTCTTTTTCATTAATTTCTCCTTCAATGTGATTTTAAGTTATGCCCGTCTCAGCGCACCGCCTCTGCAGGGCAGACCAGCCGAAAGCCGTTTGTTTTAGCTCTTGTGCCGGAGACTGTCTTTCGGGCGGCGGACCGACGATCGGAGCCAGCTTGATAGAAGCTTCCCCCTCTCAGGATAAATGTTCCATAAACACCCTCACCGTCAGCACCTTCCGGATCTCGTACAGAATCTGCAGAATACGGTTCATAGCGGTCAAGCACGAATTCATATACGTTTCCGTACATGTCGTAAAGACCCCATGCATTTGCAGCATAGCCACCTACAGCCACAACACTGCCGCCGTTGAAATTTCCAGGTGCGTAAGAATATGTGTTGGAATCTGTGTAAATACTGGTCCCGTGCCCGGCGCGGCAGGCGTATTCCCACTGGGCTTCCGTAGGGAGATCAACCATAATACCTGTCCTTGCCCGGATCAACCCTATAAGCGAATCGTCGGGGATATCATGCCCTGAACGCGGCCAGCCAAACCAGCCTTCAGGATTTGTAGCGGCAGTTGTCGGCGTACCGCGGACTGTCTCAAAATAATTATATTCAACCGGCATCCGCGGATCTCCGAACTGCAATCCGTTCAATCCTGACGAGCTCGAACATCCCGCGCCTGAATAACTCCCCTTCGTCCTGAAATACTGCCCCTTTGTGAATTCATACACGCCAATGTAATAATCGCTCGACAGAGTTACATCATGCGCCGTTTCATCACTCTTACGTCCATTTTCACCTTCTGGGGAACCCATACGCCATTTCACTTCAGCGGCAGGAATCTTCCTCATCAGGATGGCATTCGTCTTGTAATAGTTGTCGGAGACACCTAGCGGAACAGCATCCGCGCTCACATAGTAGCGGACATTATTCGTTCCGATAAAGAAGGCACTACCCTCCGGTACAATCTCCACAGCCATATAATCGGGCGGTGCATTTGTCGCCCATGACGATACAACCGCACGAATGCCGCCGGCAGACACCTTACATCCGGGAATATCCCAGTTCGGCA
>SUVZ01000317.1 GCA_015061765.1 Lentisphaerota bacterium | reverse complement strand
ACTTCATCTCTGCGCATTTCCTGAGGTTACCCCGGCGCGTCTTGAACACGGCATCCGCATGGCGGCGTATTACAAATTCAATCACGTCATTCTCGAGTCCTGGGGCGTGTACAGGAGCGAAAAACATCCGTGGTACGGTTGGAAGAACGGCTGGCTGACGCTGTCCGAGTGCCACCGTCTCGCGGCGACGGCGAAAGATCTCGGCGTTACGATCATTCCGTTTTTCAACATCTTCGGTCATGCCCGGGCGGCGCGCGGCAAGGCGGGCAAGCATGCCGCGCTCGATCTTTCGCCTAAGTATCAGCCGCTTTTCGAGCCGCGCGCCGGGTTCAACTGGTGCCTTGCGAATCCCGAAGCGGTAAGGGTGATCCGTGAAATGGTGACAGAACTGCACGAGGCGTTCGGGAGCCCGAAGTATTTCCATCTCGGTTGCGACGAGGCGGACCCGCCCACTTGCGCGGCATGCTGCGCCGCCGATTACGGCAAACTGCTCGCGTCGCTCGTAGAGTCGCTTTCTTCTCATGTGCGCAAGCTCGGCGCGCGTCCGATGATCTGGCACGACAAGCTCATCCTCGCCAAGGATCCGCGCTGGAAGGGCTTTGAGGCGAACGGTTCGCCGTCGACCGTCACGCTGCTGGACAAACTGCCCAAAGATATCATCATCTGCGACTGGTGCTACTATCCGCCGCCGAAGGACGGACGCTACCCGACGCTTGACTATTTCAGGTCCAAGGGATTTGAGACGATGACGTGTCCGTGGGACAATATCGACGGGATCCATTCCCAGTGCGCTTACGCCCGGAATGCAGGGATGGGCGTAATCTGTACAACCTGGAACCGTTTTACCGACTACAGCGTTTGGAGCACGTTCTCGCACGGCGCTTCATGCGCTTGGAGCGCGAAGGCGGCGGCAGACGTGAAAACTCTCGCCAAGGAGTACAGCTCCGCGCTCCGTGATGTGTACGATACGCACTGGCGGCAGGTCGGCTGGGATACGCCGGGCGTCGACCGGTATTCGGAAACGGGGTTTTTCACCGATCAGATCGGCACTTCGATCGGAACGCGCTGATTGTTTGATTCAAAGAAAGGAACGGATATGAAAAATTCGATCATGTTTTTGTTCGCCGCATGCGCTATCGCAGGCACGGCTCAGGCCTTGACGGTCTCGGACGTCTCCGCCCACGCCAGATACCCCTGGCAGAACGTCATTGACGTGGATTTTACCGTCTCGGACTCAAAGGCGAGCGATCTTTTCAAGGTCGGATTAAGCGCAACCTGCGACAAGGGAACAAAAAAGCTTTTCGCCCGCACGTTCCTCAGCGAACCGCTCTGCGGATACGGCACGAGCCGAGTGTCGTGGGATATCGGGGCAGACTATCCCGGACTCAAGGTCGATGACCTTCAGGTGGCGGTGACTGTCGCTCCTGTCAATCCGGCCAAGATCGATGCGCTCGACGTGTATATGGTTATCGATCTTTCGAGCGGGCCAAACTCTCCGCGTTATCCCGTCCATTATACGCTTACGCCGCCGGTACTGGTGCCGACCAACGATCTTGTCGCCTGCGCCGCCGACCCCAACCGCACCACGAAGCTTTGGCTCAAACGGGTGAAGGAAAGTGTTTTCCCGTTCAACGGAACTACAACCAACAAGGGAGAAGGGTGGTTCAAGGTCAAGCTTTCACCTTACTACGCCTGTATTTTCGAGTTGACCCAGAAGCAGTGGAATCTGGTGATGGATGCATGGCCGAGCGCCTGGTCGAATGAACTTTACCGGGCTGCAAGGCCGGTGGAGCGGATAAACTATGAGGATGTGATCGGGCACAACAACTGGCCGAACGACAAGTCCGTTTCAGCAGATTCTTTTGTAGGCAGAATGCGCGCACGCACGGGATTGTCGACGTTCAATCTCCAGACGGAGGCGCAATGGGAGAATATCTGCCGCTGCGGAACCAAAACTTCGGTGAGTGCCGGTTTGACAACCTCTCGATTTACTTCAAATCGAGGAGTTGTATCCGATTTGAGCGCAGACCCCAACAACGGCACGGCCATAGTCGGATCGTACAAAGTGAACAGCTGGGGGTTCTATGATTGTTTCGGCAATGTGATGGAGATGTGCCTTGATGCCTATGCCGACAGCGATACCCTTAAAAGTTTGTATGAAGGGCAGGATCCGGTTGTCGATCCGATAGGCCCGCCCACGCATACGACGGCATTGTATCATGCTACGCGCGGAGGTTCGTTTGATAATTCCAGTGGAAAATCGTCATGCTACAACAGAGATTATTGCAACAGCAGTATTACCGGAAAGCGCGATTACAAAATCGGCGCACGTTTTGTCGTTTCGCCGGAATGGAAATGATTTTAGAGAAGGAGAATCGAGATGAACGTAAAAACACTTCTTTTGCTTGCGGCGGGCGTTATTGCAGGCTCCTCTTCCGCCTTGACGATAAGCGACGTTTCGGCGCGGCAGCGCTACCCTTGGAATAATCTTGTCGACATTGATTTTACGCTTGGTGACGCTTCGGCGGATGCCCAGTTCAAGATTGACGTGAAGGCTTCGTATCTGGGTGATACGCGGATTTTGGATGCGCGTATGTTTGTGACAGACTTGGTTGTTACGCCGGGAACGCGCCGCATTACCTGGGATTTGGGAAAGGATTATCCTGGCTTCAAGGCGGATGATCTGCGCGTTGCCGTGACTGCTTCGCCGTTCACCAACGGCACGGACGGCGTGTATATGGTGATCGACCTTTCTGGCGGTAAGGACGCGGCAAAATATCCGGTTCACTATACCACGAAACCCCCGAAACATTCGGTAAATGCGCTTGATGCCTGCAAAACGACCGAGATGTGGCTTAAGCGCATAAAGTGCGGTTCGTATATGTTCTGTAAGGGATTTGAATCTACAGGTTATTTCAGGGTTAACCTGACGAAGGATTTCTATATCGGGATATTTGAATGCACTCAACGGCAGTGGGCGCAGATTACCGGCAGTTGGCCGAGTTCTTTTATCAACGAGCAGTACAGAGATACGCGGCCTTGTGAGAATGTGTCTTTGAACAGTTCGTTCGGACATACTTTGTGGCCCAAGGATAAAACTCCGAAATCGGCATCTCCAATTGACAAGATGCGCAAGCGTACGGGGCTTGACACTTTCAGTCTTCCGACGGAAGCGCAATGGGAATATGCCAACCGCTGCGGTTACAACGGAGGTTTGCATTCCTCCTACAGTTATGAACAGATGTGCTACAACAGATCATACGATTCGCTTGACGGGAATTTTTCTGTCGGGCTTGAAAACGGGACTGCTTGCGTTGGAACTTATGCCCCAAACGCCTGGGGAATCTATGATATGTTCGGAAATGTCGCGGAGGCATGTCTTGATGCCAGTGTGGAGTCGTCCAATCTTCAGAAGTTCTATGGATTGACGCAAGGGTTGCCGATTGAAGAATGTACCGCTGCAAATGTGGTTGTTTCCGATCCTGACGGCGGACCGGTCAAAGGAACTTATGAAGAAGGGCATGATTTCAAGCCGTATGAATCGTCCTATCAGTATTGGCATGTCCTTCGAGGGGCGAGCTGGTGCAACACGAGCGGGCATATGAACCATTTCAACCGAATAACCAATCCGGACAACCTGAAGCCGGCTTGCAAGGGAGTCCGCTTCGTTGTTACCTGCGACTGAGTCTGACAATGGAATCTATTTAGGGAAAGAGCATTTTGGAATCATGAAGAGAACGAATGTTTTTGCGACGGCGGCATTCTGCGCCGCGGCATCGTGTTTCGCGTCCGGACCGGTGACGAGCGGTTTTGTGCCGGTGTGCAAGCCGGGAGAGGTTTTCGCTCCCGTTCCCGAGGCGAACGGAAGTGCAATCGATGCGGCGAGAGTTATAGATACTCCCGTCGTTTTTCCTGCCGCATACACGGAGGATTTTACACTCGACGGCGACGTTACCAAGGCTGTTTGGAAAAAGGCCAAGCCGTGCGGCGAGTTCCTAGCGATGAAAGGTAGGGGAAAGTTCGGGCAAAAGACTGAACTTAAACTTCTCTACTCTTCGACGGCTCTCTACATCGGCGCGGTATTCCATCAGCCGATGGACAAGATAAAAGCGCAGTACGACCAGGACGATCAGCCCGTATTCAACGACGACAACATGGAGATAATCATGCTCCTGCCCAGCGAAGAGGGCGAGGACCTGATACAGATGGCGTTCAATGCGCTCGGCTCCTGCTACGATTCGAGCAAGGGGCGCTCGTCCTGGAATGTGAGAGGGCGCAAAACCGCCGCCCACCGCCTTTCGGACCGCTGGATGATCGAGATCAAGCTTCCGTACCGGGGTCTTGGCATCGACCGTCCCGTGCCGGGCGATTTCATCGGGGCGAGGTTCTGCCGTTTTGTCAGCAATCCCTGGACCCGCGCCAGCATTCCGCAGCTTGAGACCATCGGCAACAACCAGCGCCGCAAGTTCGGCAAGGTGCTCTTCGAGGAGCCTGACGGCAAGGCCGCGGCCGAGGCGCGGGCGTTTCGCGACCGGATCGCCAAGGAGCGTTTCGCGGCGAGATTGGCGGAGGCGAAACGGCGCATCACATCCCAGGAAGCCGCTTCGATGCAGTTCGCCGATCCTGGACATGACGTGTTCGTGAAGCCGGTTCAGGCGATCGCCCAGATGAAGGCGGGACTGGAGAAATTCGGGAAAAAGCAGATGTCGTCAAAGGATTTTCTCGCGCTCGATGCGGGTTTCCGCCGGTTCGTCGCCAACAATGCGTATGCCGTGTGGACGACTTCGCCCTGGGAGAAGGGCAGTCCCGACCGTCTGCCCCCGAAGGACGCGCTGGGCGTTCCGTACCTCAAGTTCGAACAGGCGGGCAACGAGCGCGAGGCGGTGTGCCTTGAGTTCACCGGGCTTCTGTGCGGTCCGCGGCTTGATCTGAGGCTCGTGCCGCAGCACGTC
>SUVZ01000316.1 GCA_015061765.1 Lentisphaerota bacterium | reverse complement strand
CGACGATTGAAGTTCGCGGACTCGTACTATGGCGAGATGGCGCACTATGGGCTGTATCGCCTCGCAACTGCGAGAACGCGGATTTGACAGAAAAAAAAAACAAATATAATTCACAGCCATTAAAAGAAAAGAAAGGACAAAAGTCGTGGCAAAGAGAGATGCGCTCAACCATGTGGCTTTTTGCATCGGTCTTTTATGGCTGTTGCGCTGCTGTGCCGTTGCGGCGGATATGTCGGTGGTGAATGTCGGCGGCGTGCCGCGCTTCGCCATCGACGGCAAACCTGTTGCGGCGACGGCTGTCATGCCGTCGCCTGCCGGAAAGCTGGGGTCGGCAGTTCCGGTATTAAAGGATTTCAGCGATGCAGGAGTGCGTTTTGCCAGCGATGTTTGGACGATGCACGACAAACGCTACAATCCGCGTCAGTGGTGGATCGACGAAGGGGTGTACGACTTCGAGCTGTTCGATGCAATCGTCCGTGGACTGATCGACGCCTCGCCGCAGGAGCTGATATTCCCGCGCATAAAGATAGACCCTCCCGCAAAATGGAGCGACCGCCATCCTGAAGAGATTGTGAAGGTTGAAATGACCGATAATCACCGGCGGAACTATGTAAGGGCTCCCCGGCCGGAGTCGGCGGCATGGCGCAAACTCTACCGCGGCATGCTCAAGGACATGATAGCGCATGTGGAGAAGTCGGATTACGCAGATCGCGTCATCGGATATCATCTCGGCGCCTTCTCCTGCGGCGAATGGCTTTCCATCGGAAGATACGGCGGCCCCGGCATGTTCGCCAAGGCGAAATGCGACGCGCTCGATGCGCTTGCTCCGTATTCTGCATTTGCGGACAGAAGGCGTGATGTGAATGCAAGGGCGGATGCGCTCGTCGAAATGCTTATGGATGCGGCGTCATGCGTGAAGGAGCTGACCGGCGGCAAAAAGCTTGTCGGCGCGTTCTTCGGCTACACATCCGCCGACCACGGCAGAATTTCACGTCTCCTCAGATCGGGTAAAGTCGATTTTCTCGCGGCTCCGCCGATGTACAACACGAGCCGGGAGATAGGATGGAGCGGAAGATCGCAGACCCTCTATCAATCCTCCTACCGTCTGCACAATGTCGTGTATTTCGAGGAGAGCGACTTCCGCACGTTCCTTTCCGAGCCTTCATTCTCTCCTTCGCCGCAGACCAGACGGCGTCCGCTCAATGAATCGCTCGCCATTGTCCGCCGCTCCATAGGCAAGAGCCTGTGCGGCGGCTGGGAGAACTGGTGGTTCATGCTGGGAGGAAACGCAACCTTTTCCGCGCCGGAGATCATGGAGTCGATCCGCATCGGTGCGGCCGAAGCCGCCGCCACATTGGAGACGGCCAAGTGGACACCGGCGGAAGTCGCGCTCTTCATTCCCGCCGACGAATACATCACGGCCAGCCGGGGCGGGACCCATGCCGTCCACATGGGCGCCTACGCGCATGTGGCGCTGCACCGGAATCTGTTTCCGTTCTGCGGAGTGCCGATGGATTCGTACGAACTTGCCGATATCGACAATCCGCGCACGCCCGACTACAAGGTGTACATATTCCCCAATCTCTTTACGCTCTCGCCCAAGATGCGTGAGAGGATAAAGGCGGTCGTGCGGCGTCCAGGCAAGACGGCGATATGGTTCTTCGCTCCCGGCTATTACGACGGCATGGACGAGGGAAGTATCGATAGAGTTGGAGAGCTGACCGGCGTTCCCGTAAAATACAAAGACCTTGGCAACAAGCCTCCGTGCCGCCGTCTTTTGGAGCCGGCGGGAAGTACGGTGTGCGAGCGCGACGGATGGAGAAGCGTGTTCATGGCCGAGCCTCCCGAACCATCCGCGCTGCGCGACGCATTGCGCGATGCAGGGGCGCATATCTGGATAGACTCCAATGATGTGCTCACGGCAGGGCGCGGCTATGTGATGCTGCATGCATCTTCTGACGGCGAAAAGAAGATCTGTCTGCCCGTCAAATCCGATGTCAGTGAAATTTTCGGCGCTTCGTCGCCGCACAAAGGTGTGTCGACAATAACCGAAAAACTGAAACTCGGCGAAACGCGCGTATGGCGGATGTCGGCGAAGTGAGAGTAATTCAACGGAAAGCAATCAAGGAGAACATGATATGAAAGATGTCAAAATGATGATGAGTGTCGTGAGCGGCTTTTTGCCGTTGATGTTTGTTTCAGCGGCTTTTGCCGAAGAAACAGAAACGCCATTGAGTTGGTATCTAACGCAAAATTGTGGCAATGACACATTTGGCCCGTCTACTAGTATGGAATATTGGGCAGAGGGATCAATAAATGGTGCAAAGGGGGAAACGACGGATAGTCTTAATGGAAAGGATTATTATTATGTAATCGATAAAACGTTTACCTCTAAAAGCGGGAAAGGATATGTATTCCCTGGCGCATCGCTTACGCTTGGTGATGATACTTCTTCCGGTAATATGATTATTCGCGGAAGTGCGGCGACATTCACTAATCTTGTATTAAAAAGTGGATATATAACTCATGCATCAGTAAAAAGCGTAAGCGATGATATCAAGCGGTATGATAATATACTTGGGACGACAACAGTTAAGTCAAGCAAAACCGATCCGTTTGTCATTAAAAGCATTTGCAGTAAACTTTGGATGACATGGCAAGGGAAGATAACAGGAGATGAAAACGCAGGTCTGTCAATAGGTACAGCGGATAGTAGAAATAGATTTTTGATATCCATCACCAATGCGGCTGCATACAGTGGAGATATAGTAGTGAAGTCTGCATTGACCAATAGCGGAAGGTCGTTTGGTTCCGGTTTGGGAGTGAAAGGATCAATTCCCGGAACGATTCGCTTGGCATCTGGAACCATTATCAAAACCCATGATCACAATGCGAGCGCCGAACTTGGCGAGCTTCACATGGATGAAGGTTCGCAGATGCGTTTTGTGTATGATTCTACAAAAATGACAGGCGGTACAATTCGTGTGACCAGGGCGTTGACGCTGCCTGAAAAAGTAATAGTTCATGCTATGAATGGCGCCGCCGACGACGCATGGACGCCTCCGACATCTCTTCCTGAAGAAGTTTGCCATCCTTTCCTTGTAGGGCCGCCCGGCAAACGCATTGATCCAAACATTTTTGAATTTGTGCCGGATTCAACATACGAGCCGGAAAATAATCCCGATTTCAATCCGCTTCCGCAGAGATTGCATTTTGAGGTTGAGACTGATCCGGTTTCGGATCGGGATACGGTATATGCCGTGCTTGAACCATTTGTCGAATTGGAGGTAGCAGATGAATACAGTCGTATGGTAGGTAAGAGTTCTGCATTTGAAAAGGCTGGATCATGGAGCGATAAATCCATCCCCACGGTAGGACGGCATTATTTCATCAGTAAAGATTTGCAGTCGACTTCTGATGATGTGGATTATGTGTTTCCCGGAAAGTCGTTTATTCACGATGGTGGAAGATTTGTTATTGGTGGTCAGCGAGATGTGGTCATTTCAAATTATTACTGGCGTTGGGGAACGATCTACACAATGCAGGGTGCAAACATAGTGTTGAAGGGCAAGATGTCCGTTTTTGAGCCTGACAATAAAGAACACGAAAGTAAGTTTGTGTCTTGGGCATCCCGTCCTCTGGACATAAATGCCGATATCTCGGGAACGGGAGATTTGCATTTTGACAATTTTAACACGGATTCCGCCACAGGCATTTTTACCCTTTCGGGAAACAACTCGGAATATAAAGGGAAGATATATGTGAGTAATAGTTATTCCGGTACGGTCGATATAAATGGAAAGCGATGTGTAAATTTGCATATTTCCAACGCCGGAAATCTTGGAGGAGCCCTCAATACATTTACCTACAACGCATTGTCTTTAAGCGGTTATGCTCGTCTGATTCCGACCGATACGATGACATTGCCTAAAATGTTGAATCGAGGGGTCTTCGTTAATGGAAATGGGGTTATCGCTCCTGGTGAGGGGGCTTCGTTACGGATAGAGTGTCCTATTACAATGAACGGTACGTTACATAAGGCAGGCCTGGGAGTGTTGGAAATGGCTGGTGAAATAAGGTTCTACGATGCGGAAAATGAAACTTCGGTTGAAACGCCTAGAAATGAAGCGGATGTACTTGAACTTCGTGAGGGTACGCTTAAGATTGCTTCTACAAATGCTTGCAATGGATTGTGTATCACAGTCTACGATGGAACATCGATTCTCTTGCCGAAACCCGGTACTGACGCCGATCTTGATAAGTATGGCTTGTACAACGTAAAGGCAGGCGCCGCACCGTTTGTTTTGGCTGAAGGAGTTTCTAAATTGCCGATAGCATTTGAAGAACAGCTTTCCGCCGACAGTTTAGAGGGTATGGTTACCAACGCGCTTTTCACGGTCGCCAATTCCGCGGTTGATAGTGTACGTGCCATGCTTCCTTACGGCGTAAAACCGTACCAGGGAGTGCGTGCATCCATTGTCGAAATTCCGCTTGCCGATGAGGAAGCCACCACATTCGCCTGCGTAACCAAGCGGTACGGATTGGTGATTTCGATTAAATGACGAGGTGATTTCAAAGTCTGCCACTGACGCAGAATGATATTATTTAGTTTGCTAAAATACAGCAACAGAAAAAGAGAAAGAGATAATAGTTACTATGCGTAAATTGTTTTTGACCGGTCTGGCCGCTGCCGCTTTCTGCGCGGAGGCGTCGTCCGCAAATACGATGGTTGCCGTTTCGCGGACGACACCGATGACGATCGACGGAGCCTGCGACGAGGCTTCGTACACCACGGCGGCATGGTCGGATGCCTTTACGGTGATGGATCTCGAAAGCAAGGAGATCAACGGACTGTACATCGCCGCCGACAGGAAGTTCACCGATCTGCAGACGCGGGCGACGGCATTTTTCGATGCCCAGAATCTCTATATCGCGCTGCTTCTGCCGTCACCGGCGGATGTGCCGCCGAAGGACA
>SUVZ01000315.1 GCA_015061765.1 Lentisphaerota bacterium | reverse complement strand
CATCGGCTACATCGCCTCGCTCAAGAACTGGTGCGAGAAGAACGGCAAGAATGTCGAGGACTACTGGCCGAGCGATGGTACAGAGGGCGATGTCGAACTTTACCACTTCATAGGCAAGGACATCATCCGCTTCCATTGTCTGTTCTGGCCGGGCATGCTCCACACCGCCGGATTCAAGGGGCCGAACAAGGTGTTTGTGCATGGTTTCCTCACGGTAAATGGCGAGAAGATGTCAAAGTCCAAGGGCACGTTTGTCAACGCCCGCACCTATCTCAATCACCTTCCTCCGGAGGCTCTTAGATACTACTACGCCGCAAAACTCGGTGGTACGACTGACGACATGGATCTCAATCTTGCCGATTTCGTGCAGCGCGTGAACTCCGACCTTGTCGGAAAGATTACGAACATCGCTTCACGCGGAGGCCAGATGCTCCAAAAGAAGCTTGAGGGCCGTCTCGGCACGATGGACGAAGAAGGCGCCGCGCTTGTCGCGAAGTGCCGTGATGCGTCCGAGACAATCGCGAAGCACTACGAGGCCCGCCGCTTCAACATGGCGCTTGTTGAGATATGCCGTCTGGCGGATGCCGCCAACGAATATTTTGATCGCCGCGAACCGTGGAAGACGGTGAAGGTGGATGCGGATGCCACCCGTGTGACGCTCACCGCCGCCTTGAATGCATTCCGCATCATGGCGATCTACCTCAAGCCTGTCCTGCCTGCATATGCGGACAAGGCGATGAAGCTTTTCGGCGAGACCGAATGGACGTGGGATTCCATAAACGTTGCGTGCGAGAACTGCGCGCTCGGCGAATACGAATATCTTGCGAGCCGCATCGACGGCAAGCAGGTTGAGGCGATGATTGCCGCCGCAATGGTCAATCCTGGCGATTCGGGAGAAGTATCGCACGAATCGCGCGCGAGCAAGAACAAGGCTAAGGCCGAGTCCGCTCCCGCGACATCTGTCGAGGTGCCGGCGCTCAAGCCAGAGATCGCGTTCGGTGATTTCGAGAAGGTGGATCTTCGCGTCGGCAAGGTGCTTTCCTGTGAAACCGTTCCGAAAAGCTCCAAGCTTCTCAAGTTTGAACTTGACGCCGGTTCGCTCGGAAAGCGTACGATATTCAGCGGCATACGCGGATCATATGCCGATCCAGCGGCGCTTGTCGGCAAGGAGGTGCTGTTTGTTGCGAACCTGGCCCCCCGCAAGATGAGTGTCGGCGTTTCCGAAGGAATGATTCTCTATGCAGGCGAACCTGGCATCAGCGGTGGAGTGCTTTCACCTCTCGACTCTGCGCTCGCCGGCACGCCAGTTACGTAAATGGCGTTGCGTTCCGCGATGCGGACGGCATGAAAATGACGAAGACGTTATTCCAACACCCCGGTTGGGTTTCGCTTTCTCATATACTTGACAGGCCATACATGGTATAATCGGGAGAATTTTTCAAACAACAGACTGAAAGGAATGACAGCATGGGCAGTTTAAATGGAAAGGTCGCAATTGTAACCGGCGCGGCGCGCGGCATCGGTCAGAAGATCGCAGTCAAGCTTGCGTCTGAAGGTGCGAAAGTGGCGGTTGTCGACCTCAAGGCGGAATGGTGTGCCGAAACGGCTGACGCCGTTATTGCGGCCGGCTCCGAGGCCCTTGCCCTCGGATGCAACGTGGCTGTGTCTGCGGAGGTTGACGGCTGCGTGAAGGAAGTCATCGCGAAGTTTGGCAGGGTCGACATCATGGTCAACAACGCCGGAATCACCAAGGACGGTCTTCTCATGCGCATGAGCGACGATGATTGGGATGCGGTCATGAATGTGAACCTCAAGGGCACGTTCCTCTTCACCCGTGCGGTGGCCCGACCCATGATGAAGAACAAGGCCGAGGACGGCACGCAGCTCGGCGGAGCAATCATCAACCTTGCGTCTGTCGTGGGGATCATGGGCAATGCGGGGCAGGCGAATTATACGGCTTCGAAGGGTGGTGTGATCTCCCTCACCAAGACGACGGCAAAGGAGTTGGGCTCTCGCAATATCCGCTGCAACGCCGTTGCGCCGGGTTTCATCCAGTCCAAGATGACTGACGTACTGCCCGACGACGTGAAGAAAGCCTACATGGATACGATTCCGCTCAAGCGTTTCGGCACGGCCGAGGATATCGCCAACTGCGTCGCGTTCCTTGTCTCTCCGGCAGCGGAGTACATCACCGGGCAGATCATCTCCGTCAACGGCGGCATGATCGGCTAAACCATCCAAGTGGTGATGCGAGGATGTTCGTATTGTGAATTACTGATTCAGAAAGTCTCTGTTAGTGACGCCTGCCGACTTCACAAACGACATCCTGATCCGTTGGGGCGGATCGGACATATTCAACCAGGCGCTTCACCTTGCGCAGCACGGCAACGTGCTGGAAGCGGAATGGGATGACATTGAGCACGTAATACGCGGCAAGATCGCCGGGCCGACCGGCTATCCGATGTCGGTGTCGCTTGAGGTGCTCGATGACGGCACCATCATCTCGCACTGTCCCTGCCGCATGAACCAGATGTACGGCCAGGTGTGTCCGCATGTCGTTGCGCTTGGCATACATCAGATGGTGTCGTATATGCCGGACGACGCGGAGGAGGAGTTCGACGACACGCCGGAAAGCGAGTCCCACGCGCTTGCCCGCGGCATTCCTCCGGATGCCAGGCGTGTGCCGGCGAAGCCGCAGTTCAAGATGAACGTGAAGGGGTCCCGGGCGTCGTTGGGCGTAGAGGTGATCGCCAAGTACGGTGACATCGAGATTCCCTGCGGCGGCCATGCCGATGTTGACGCCGTGTGCATTGCCGATCCCGACGATCCGTATCTGTACTATGTGCGCAACCCTGACGCGGAGGAGCGCGCGATCCGCCTCCTGAAGGGCTATGGATTCGATGAGGGCACAACGAGACTCTTCACCGTCGATCAAAGGGCGGTACTGAACTTTCTGGGGTCTGGAATCCCGTATCTGCGCCGGCAGGGTTGGCGCGTGACTCTGGAGGGGCGGATACTCGACATTTCCGACGCCATGCCGATGGTCGTGCCCGTCGTCACCGTGAAGGATGCACCGCGCGGTTCGTTCGATGTGGGCTACGCGTTTGAGGTTGAGGGCAAGCCCATTGACGCCCGCTGCGTCCAGGATGCGCTCAACCGCGGCGACAGCTATGTCCTCAACGGCGGCGAAACGCTTCTGCTCGACACCGAGGCGATAAATTCCATGCGTGCGGTGTTCGACGACTGCGCCAAGGTTCAGGGTGAGGCCGAGAAAGGTTTCTTCCGTGTCGCGGGGATATACGCACCGTATGTGAAGAGTGCGATCGAATCGCTGGATGCGATATGCCTCGACGACGACTTCGCCCCGTCCTGGCGCGAAACCGCCGCCGCTCGGAACCGTGACGAGAACGCCAGATACGAGCCGGTGGACATAGGCCCATTGGAGTCGACCCTGCGTCCATACCAGAAGCAGGGCGTGTACTGGATGCGTTTTCTCGAGAAGAGCGGATTGTGCGGTCTTCTCGCTGACGAGATGGGGCTGGGAAAGACCCTTCAGACCCTTACGTGGCTGTCGCTGTCCCGTACCGATCCGGAGGCAGCGGGCAAGCCTGCTCTGATCGTGTGTCCGACATCGCTTGTGCGCAACTGGGAGGCGGAGGCCGCCAAGTTCACCCCGTGGATGAAACGGCTTGTAATTTCCGGACCAGACAGACACAGGGCGTTCGCCGCAATCCCCGGCGCTAACCTCGTTATAACGTCATACGCGCTTCTTCAGCGCGATCTTGAGGATGCTTATCTGGACAAGGAGTTTTCGGTCGTTGTCCTGGACGAGGCGCAGCACATCAAGAACCGCACCACGCGCAATGCGCAGTCGGTGAAATCGCTGCGGAGCGTGCAGAGACTTGTCCTCACCGGCACTCCCGTCGAGAACTCGGTGTCAGACGTGTGGAGCATATTCGACTTTCTCCTGCCTGACTATCTGGGAGACTACTCCACATTCAAGGACACAACCGAACAGCCTGTGCAGTCGGGCGGGAAGATCGGGGCGGCGGCCCTCGAGAAACTGCGCCAGAAGATACATCCGTTCATCCTCCGCCGCCTGAAGAAGGATGTCGCGAAGGATCTTCCCGACAAGATAGTGCGCGTGTCCTACTGTCCGATGACTGCGGAGCAGCAGCGGCTCACCAACGAACTGCGCATGCGCGCCAAGGCGGCGAACACGAAGTTCGAGATGCTCGCCGTGCTGATGCGGATGCGCCAGATAGCGAACCATCCGGCGCTTGTCGAGAAGGGCGCCGAGAATGCATCAGGGAAGTTGGAGGCGTTTTTCGAGGTCCTGGACGAGGCTATGGCCGGCGGACACAGGGCGCTGGTGTTCTCCCAGTTCGTGTCCATGCTGACGATCCTGCGCAGGGAGCTGAACGCAAGGGGCATACGCCACTGCTATCTGGACGGGGCCACGAAGGACCGCCTCGGAGAGTGCAGGAGGTTCAACCAGAGCGACATACCTGTGTTCCTCATATCCCTGCATGCGGGCGGTACGGGACTGAACCTTACCGGGGCCGATACCGTCATACACTTCGACCCGTGGTGGAATCCGGCCGTCGAGAATCAGGCTACGGACCGTGCGCACCGAATCGGACAGAAGAAGAAGGTGTGCGTCGTCAAGCTGATATCCGAGGATTCGGTGGAAGAGCGAGTTCTCAGGCTTCAGGAGAAGAAGAGTCTTGTCATCGATGCGACGGTAGGCGCGACGGATGACGCCATCGTCTCAAAGATGTCCTTTGATGACCTCAAAGGTCTTGTCGGGCTGTGATACTCTAAATTGTGCGACTCGGCCTTTCTTCCGTCACATTGCCGGCCGAGGGATAGCACTAGGCAGATATTCCAAAACTATAATTTTTCGCGATAGGGATGGTTGGTTAGGATGCCTGTAGTAGGGTGCGTAAGGCTAACTGCCCTACGCACCCTTAAAAAT
>SUVZ01000314.1 GCA_015061765.1 Lentisphaerota bacterium | reverse complement strand
GGAACGATATGGTCCTTGCAGGGCTCCGCGCCAAGGGCAGGGTGACGGAAACGCAGTTCGATATGCTCGCTCCCGGAAAATACACGCTTTGCGTGTCAGTGGGCGACAGGCAGGGCACTCCGAAAATCGCACTCCCCATTGCCGGCGGCAGCGATCGCCGCTATCCGATCGGGAAGGTAGTGGTTAGTCGTTAGTGGTTAGCAGTTAGTGGTTAGGACTAAAATGAGCTTAATGAGAAAAAACAGGAGAAAATCGGCATGAAAAAAAAATGATAACTGTATCATTGGCGATTTGCGCCTTTTTCGGCGCAAGGGCTGAGGAGACGGAGTATGTTTATTTCACAGGGGAAGGAGGGATACATAATTGGACTGCTGCGGAAATGAGGAGAAATATCAAGAAAAATCCTGAAATAACGTCCTATCAATCACCATTTACAAATGCATTGTCGTGGTCAGACAGATTGTTGCCACATTATGGACCAACTTATGTAGCGGAGCCAACAAATGGAATAACGGTCCTCCAAACTCCGTTCGATAATGTCGATCATAGTGGATTTAAAACTTTGGTTCTTCGTGGTGGCATAAAGCTTTTTGTGTTCCAACAAGGCGGACTTATTGCAAGTTTTAATGATTTGCGCGTTTATGAATCTGCCGAAATTCAATCGTCTGATAATGAAGGTAGTACATCACTTGGAGGAATGATAACGGTTGACGAAGATGCGAAATTGACATTCAGATGTTTTCAATCAAGAAATTTTTTTGTTGATTCGGAAATTCGAGGTAGTGGACTTTTGATTTTTAACGCAGAGGCGACGACAAGCTCATGTGGAGCTCCGCATTTTCTACGTGGGATGAATACAAATTTCTACGGCAAAATTCAAGTAAGAAGCCCCTCAAAACGAACTGATAACTTACATACAATATTATCCATCACCAATGAGTTTGCCTTGGGCGGAGTATTGAATAATTTTACATATGATGCGGTGAACCTAACCAGATTAGGGGAATTATCGTATAGAGGGACATCTAATCTTGTTCTATCAAAATTGACCAATCGGGGTGTCAGCATTGGTGTTCAAGACGGACTAATATCAGTGAATGCAGAGTCCGGCGTCCTTACACTAAATTGCCCTATTACATTGGGGGGTGCGACCTTGCAAAAAAGAGGTGCAGGAAGGCTCGTTCTTGGAAGCGCACTTCGTTTTACCTCTGTTGCCGAGGCGACATCCGATAATCCCGAAGATTCGAAAGAAGTTCCTGTAAGTCCAGGCAGTCATTGTTTTGATGTTCGCGAAGGATCTCTTTCCATGACCCATTGTGACGCGCTGAATGGAGCGAAAATCGCATTTTCCAATAATACGGAAATGGTAATGTCTATCGACATTACAGACGGTGACATGAAGCGCTATGGCATGAAGTGCGATAAGATTGATGAACCTTTCGCAACCGACATGCCGATTAAATTGGTGGAGTCTGAAAAAGGTTGTCTCAGCGAATCCAAGTATTCAGTTGCAATCGCCACTGTCAAAGCCGAATATGCGGAAACGGCAAAAGCGAAGCTTTCGGTGATGTTGGAGGATGTGAATAATTACAGGCTTGTTGGAATGCGTTATGTTGCCAACGAGAAGGAAAATGAGGAAGATCCAGTCACAGTCACTTTCTATGCCGATATCCTTCACAACGGATTGGTGATCAGTGTGAGGTGAGAGATGAGTAATGGGTAATGAGAGATGAGTGATGGGTAAAGGGTGAAGAGTAAAGGGTGAAGAGTAAAGGAATTTAGTTCCACCTGTCGCACTCGTCCTACTACTCACTACCCACTACCAACTATCAACTACCAACTTAAAAGGAAAATGAAATGAACGGAAAGTTGTCAATATCGTGTCTGATGACGGCACTCGCCGCTGTCGGAATTGCAGGCGAGATCGATCTCCGCACAGCGCGGATCAAGGTCACCGATCCGGCGAACAAGTCGCAGAGCATGGCGGCGAAGGAACTTGAGAAGCATCTTGCCCTCATCGCGGGCGAGCGCAAAGTTGCCGCCGACGGCTATGAGTTTGTGATCGGATGCGCCGCGCCCGGCAGGGAGGGCGGAAAGGCATGGGAGTCGCATGCGCTGGCAACGGACAAGGCCATGTACTTCTGGGGGGACGACGGTGAGCTCAGCGCAAACAAGGGGCGAGGTTCCCTGTTCGCCGTGTACGGATTTCTCGATGAGGTGCTGGGGGTTGAATGGGTACGTCCGGGCGATGCCGGAATCGTGTTCAGGAAGCAGACGGTCGCGTCAGTTCCAGACGGCTGGTCGTACAGGTTCTATCCGCCGCTTGAAAAGAGCGAAATCCGCGTAGGGGCGTGCCCGAAGAAGGGCGACAAGTCGCATCCGAGATTCCTTGGCGACGATGTGACGCCGAAGGAACTGAAGAAGAAGTTCAGCGAGAAGCTCGATGACTACTGGGACTTCCGCTACTGGACGTACCGGCAGCGCCTTTTGACCCGTGCGCCCTATGCCTACGGCCACGCCTTCTCGAAGTGGAACGACAGGTTCTACGACACCCCGAAGCGCGAATACATGGCCATGTGGAACAACGGCAAGCGCGGCCATCACATCAAGGACAAGGGCAAGTATGTGCACATCTGCTACTCCAATCCGAAGGTTCTCGACCAGATAATTGAGGACTGGTGCGCCAAGGGCACGAACCGGTACCTGAACGTGTGCGCCTCAGACTCGCGCACCACGCACTGCCGTTGCGACGGCTGCCGTGCGCTTGACGCCGATGCGCCGGGCGAGGACTTCCTGAACGACAAGACCGACCGTCAGGTATGGTTCTGGAACGAGCTTACGAGGAAGGCGGTGAAGATCCTTCCGGACGTCAAGCTCATCGGATACATCTACTCCAACTACCGTCAGCCGCCGCGCCGCTGGAGGATCGAATATCCCGACCATTTCATCGGCGGCGTTGTGCCGTCAATCTACGACGACTCCAATGCGCTTATCCGCGGTTGGCAGGAGAAGGGGCTGAAGGAGTACTTCGTGCGTCCGAACTACCTGTGCAGCAAGATTGCCATCCCCCGTGGATTCGAGCGCTATCTGGTAGAGGATTTCAAGGAGAACCTCAAGCTTGGAATGGTTGGCGTCGACCAGGACAACTACAAGCGCAATTTTTCGCTTGCCGTGATGTTCGAGTTCTATGCGCTGGCGCGCATCATCGCCGATCCCGCGCTTTCGTTCGATGAGATCGAGCGCGACTATCTGAGCCAGTTCGGTGCGGCGGCTCCAGAGATGAAGGAGTACTATGGACGTGTGCGCGAGCGCGGCGAGAAGGCGCGCATCGCCTACCGGAACGATGCATCGGTCAAGACCGCTCTCGACGACAGCCAGATAGTGCTTGTCGGATACCGCGGACACAGCGACGAAGATCTCAGGGGCGACCTTGCCGTGATCGAGCGAGCGCTTGAGCGCACGGACATCACCGGCGTCGAGCGCAGGCGCGTCGAGGAGGTGAAGCTTGTCGTGGAGCATGGCATGCTCACCGTCGATTTCCTGCGCAAGGGGCATGGCAAGGATGTTCCGGAGACCGAGTTCTGCACTGCTGCGCAAAGGCTTCATGATTTCAGGATGAAGCATGGGACCGCCAAGGATATGCGCGAGGAATGGCCCGGATTCTACTACGACAAGAGAAGCGAGCGCGCGCTCTGGTACCGCTTCCGTGACATGCAGAAGGCCGCGTCGCAGAACAAGTGACGGCAGCGGAAAGAAACATCGCAGCAAGGGATGTCATTGTATCAGGTTTGACTATGATTGCGGCGCGCAACCTGCGCGCCGCATTTCGCGAATGAGTATTATATTTTTGCGCAAATGGAGAGTTATGGTCGTGGGAAACATGATATGATACGCCGCAATTGCATTTGCAAGGTGAAAGTCTTATCCCTAAGGAGAATAAACATGAGTGAATCTTCGTTAAAAAGATCGGCAATGTTGTTCGCGGCGGTTGCCGTGTTCGCATCGCTGCCGGTGGATGCCAAGGTAGTATCGTTTAAGGACGCGGCTAAGATAAAGAGTTGGGATGCGTGGAACGATCATAAAGGGAAGAAGGCGGTGCAGGCGAGGAAGCAAAGACCATGCGTCACATGGGATAGGCTGAATCAGCTGGACGTCGGGCTCAAGGAGATCGGACGTTTGGCGGTGCGCGACGCGAAGGACATCAAGTCCTCCAAGTGGTCAATCGGCTGCGAGACGATGGACCGCGACTATGCCGACTGGAATGCATACAAGTCGTTTCTCGGCCCGCTCGGCGCGAAGCATGGGCGGCTCTTCTCCGGATGGGCGAAGACGGAGCAGGAGAAGGGGAAGTACGATTTCACGTGGCTTGATCCGCAGGTGCGCGAAATGGCGGCGATGGGCGTCAAGCCGTGGATCTGCCTTTCGTACGGCAATCCCGTGTGGGGAAGCGATTTCCGTCTCGGCATGCGTGTGAAACAGGTGACGGACAACGCCGATGCGTTTGATGCATGGATCCGTTACTGCACGGCGTGCGTCGAAAGGTACAAGGATGTCGTTGACGAATGGGAGGTGTGGAACGAGCCGTTCGGACAGGGCGCGGAATACGCCGAAATGTTCTACCGCACCGCAAAGGCAATCCGTGCGGTGCAGCCGTCGGCTAAGATATACTGCACGGCCATAACGTTCCCGAAGGACTACAAGGCGGTGCTCGAAAGGCTGAAAAAGGAGAACGCCCTTGATCTCGCCTCCTATTTCCACTACCATCCGTATGACCGCAACCCTGACGAATCCTATGCGAAGCTGGCAGAGCCTCTGCGCAGGCTTGTTAAATCCTACAGCGGCGCATTCGACATCATGCAGGGCGAGGTGGGATGTCCGGCTCAGCTTGAGTTCGCCCATGCGCTGAACAGTGTGGAGTGGACCGAATATTCGCAGGCGAAGTGGAACCTTCGCCGCACAATAGGTGATGCCGTTCGCGCAATT
>SUVZ01000313.1 GCA_015061765.1 Lentisphaerota bacterium | reverse complement strand
TTACCCCGACAAGTGGGCAAAGGCGAATCCGGACAAGATCGAGACTGCGTTTTTCAGGAATCCTGACGGGCATCTCTACTTTAATGCGAACGGGCACAGCGGCAACTATTTTGACGTCACAAACCTTGAGTTTGCCGATGCCCTTGTTGAGAGCTGCCGGCGGTTTTACGGTTCCGGCGGCAAGGACAAACAGGGGGTCGACTACAATGACGGAAGCTACATCACGTTCGGGCAGTGCGACATGGATGTCAAACTCGAAGAGATGCGCGGCAAGCCTGTCGTAAAGGAACTTGGCCTTATCGCCGATGAAAATATTGCAGGAGGGCCTGACGGATGGTTCTCGGATATTTACGCGCGATTCTACAAGTATCTCGGGGAACGGATCAAGAAAGAATTCCCGGGAAAGAAGCTTGTTGTGATGCCGTATTCGAAATACGTAATGCCGCCTTTTCAGGAGAAATACAATCCTCCGGACAACGTCGAAGTCGGCGTCTGTCTCAGCCTGGCTCCCCGTTTCTTCCGCAATTCAAAGGTGAATTCATATTGCCGGACGGTTTTGGGCGGATGGAAGAAAGCACTTGGCGGTCGTCCTGTGCAACAGCTTTGGACATACAATTCCGGAAATAATTCGTTTGTTCATGCGATAGCGACAGAGGAAATGGGACCGTTCATTCTTGGCATGGGCGACGATCTTGGAGATGTTGAGGTATTTCATGAGTTCGGCCTTTTCCCGGCACCGCGGGGAGCAAAGGGAAAAACATGCATCAATTTCTACTATTCCACTTATGCCGGCATGAGGGCGTTCTGGAATCCCGCATTTGACTTCGAAGCGGCAATCGAAGAACATTGGACGCCGTTCTATGGGGCTGTTGCAGGGCGGCACCTCAAAGAGGTGCATAGGATTCTCCGCGAGAGCTATTTCAAATACGCATGCACCAGTAAGTCATATAGAAAGAATCCGCTTTATCCAGTCGTCGTGCTTGATGCTCTCGAAAAAGAGCTTGATGCGGCGGAAAAGGCGACTTTGGCCGATTCGGTAGAGCGCCGCAGGTTCAATGTTTTTGCAAAGTGCCTCCGCATAGAGCTAAAAAGCCAGCGTGGGCGGCATTTGTACACGACTCCTCTTATAAATGTGCCGTTTTACAATAGTGAATGGGCGGAGGTTAAGGCTGTTCCGCTTATGAATCCCGATGGCTCGCGCGACAGATTGCCGGTGAAGCCGGACTTTCGCCTTGCGTGGGACGAAAAAGGGTTGTATGGACGTATGGTTGCAGACGGTGAGATCGCTACCGATGAAAAGGATATGTGGCGCGGCAATGTGGTCGAACTGTTCATCAGCCCGGGCGGCGAAAAGGCTGTAAACCATCAGATATGCCTAACTCCGTTGAAACAGTCATTCAGCATGCGGAGGGAATACAAGCCCTTTATTCGTCCAGGTGACAATACCTGGAAATGCGTCGGCATGACCATTGACTCGAAACTTGAGGCGAACAGGTGGACTTTGGATTTTTTCATCCCGTTTTCGGGCATCGGTTGCACAACGCCAAAAGCGGGAGAGTCTTGGGATTTTTGTTTTGTCTATGACAAAGGACCGACATCGCTTGCGTCCAGTTGCATGAATCTTAGAAATAACCATGATATTGAACGGTATGGACGTATTCGTTTTGTCGACGCGGAGCCGCTCAAGGTGCTGATGATCGGAAACAGTTTTTCGATATGCAATCTCCGAGAGATGCCGCAGATCGCGAAGTCGATGGGAAAACGATTGGATCTCGCCTCGCTTTATATAGGCGGATGTTCTCTTGAGCGGCATTGGAGAAATGTCGCTGCGGCAGAAACTAATGCGACGATTCGGCCATACCGCTTCGACCGCACAGCCGACGGAAGGAAGGTTGTCGAAAACGGAGCGGCCAATATCCCCGATGCTCTTATCATGGATAAGTGGGATGTTGTCACAATCCAGCAGTGCAGCCATTTCAGCTGGCGGCCGGAAACATACCATCCCTTCGGAGATTCGCTCGTAGCGAAGATCCGCGCCCTTGCTCCCCAGGCAAAGATTGTCGTGCAGGAGACATGGAGTTATCCACCGTGGGACAGGCGTCTAAAGGATTTCGGGTTTGACCAAAAGGAGATGTATTCTCGTCTCCATGCCTCGTATGCGGCATTTGCGAAGCAGTACGGACTGGAAGTGATTCCCGTCGGCACTGCTGCGGAGATCGTGCCGGAGCGCAATCGGATGTTCACCGCGCCGGACTTCCATTTCAACGGTGAAGGCGAGTATCTGCAGGGTTTGGTTTTTGCGGCGCATCTTTTTGGTGTAGATGTAACGAAGTGTCCGTATGTGCCCGCCAATATGGATGCTGCCCGCGCCGGAGAACTTAAATCGGCGGCCATGTCGGCAGTTCGCGGCAAGTAACACCTGAGATCTACAATATGAAAATCCTATGTGCCTCAATTCTTGCGGCAATGCTTTCGCTTGCGGGGTTTGCCGAAGCTCCGTTCGGCGTTCGTGCCGTCCAGCTGGATCTTGCGCGTCAGATGGAGACTGTCGCGTTCATCAAGGGATTTTTTAAATTTGCAAAGGATTCCGGCTACAACACCATTGTCCTATATCTTGAGGGTAGAGTCAAGACGAAGTCATTTCCGTTTCGTACAGATGCGGACACTTATACGCCCGACCAGATGCGCGAGGTTGTTGCCGAAGCGGCGTCGCTTGGCATTGACATAGTGCCTGTCGTATCGGTTCTTGCGCATGCGGAAAACTTCGTCGGTTGCAAGGAATTGCAGCATTTGAGTGAAGAGCGTGAGACTCCCGGCCGCTTCGGCGGATGCGGCAAGATGACGTTTTGCCATTCGCTTCCAGAGACGCGTGCATTTTTGGAGGGGTATCTCAAGGAAATGTTCGAGATATTCCCCGGCAAGAACTTCCATGTCGGACTCGACGAGTCGTTCAATACGGGGTTTTGTCCGCTTTGTGCGCCGAAGATGGAGGGGGATGGCCTGGGTGTCATCTACATGGATGTCATAGACTGGGCGCATGGATTTCTCGCAAAGAACGGAAAGCGCATGTGGATGTGGGACGATTTTTTCGAGTTCTTCCCAGAACGGGTGAAGAACGTGCCGAAGGATGTCGTGATGTGCAACTGGGAGTATTCGCCGGACGTATCTGCGGAGCGCGGACCGCACGGACATTTCGGTGAACGCTATCGCCGCGATTGGGTGCGGGAATACGCAGAGCGAGGAGTCGATTCGATGGTGTGTCCGTGGAGCAATGTCGTCAACATCGAGAGAATGTCCACATACGGTGAGAAGGCAGGAGCTTCAGGTGCGCTTCTTACCCAATGGGAGATGTCTGCCATGTTCCACAGCGCGGCGCTTCCTGTGGTTAGAGCGGTGGGAAGATGGTGGTCGTCGGATATTCGGGGGAACTCTTTCGATGCGACGCTTGATATTGCGCTGGCTGAGATATTTCCGATGTTGACTGATGAGGAGCGCTGCGCAGTGAAGGTTCTTCTCTACGATTGCCGCCGTTTGCGGACAAGTTCTGATGTGCTGTCGTATCTTGGGTTCAAGGAGCGCCCGGAAAGGCGGACTGCCGAAGAATTGGCGGTGAAAACTCTGAAAGCGTCATCGCTAAAACCGTTATCGGGTGATATTCCGGCCAATCCGTTTTCGCCAGCGGCGATCCTTGACGATATTGTCGCGCAGGCGGAACAGAAGAATCATTGGGATTTCTTTGCGTCCATTGCGCCGAAACTTGTCAGTGTGCGCAGAATGCCGGAGGATGTTGCCGCTGCAAAAGAAGAGGTACACAAGCGCGAAGAGGGGATTGCCGCGCTGTGCGAACGTCGCCGTGCGCAAGAGTCGGCATGGCGTCCCGATTGCAGCCCGAACAGTGCGTGCGCTCCTTTTGACGCGCTCATAGCAATGTCGAAGAATGTGCTTGCGATGGACGAGACATCGGCCGAGGATGACGAATGGCAGCTTGAATTCGAGTTTGTTCTGCCGGATTTTCATGGGCGACCGGTATGGAGCGTGTATGCCCAGGTCGATGACAAATGGGTGGAGTTGATAAAGGAAAAAATATGGAAGCCGAATCCGGGTGAGAACGCATACTTCGAGCGCATTGTTCCCTTGCCGGTAAGGCTCAAGAAAGCTCCGAAGGCACTAAAGGTTGTGTATGAAGGATATGGAGAGGCGGGGCTTGCGCATGTTGCGCTTGCCAACCGTTCCGTCCGGTTTGTGCCTACTGGACTTGCATCGGCGACCGGCCTTGTGCGAAGTGCGGAGAATATCCTTGAAGATACCGTCTCTGCGGCATGGTTTGGCGATGCCCGCACTCGCGAGCAGATGCTATATCCGTTCCGGGGAAAAGTGGAGTCGGCTATAACTCTATCGATAGGCAAGGGAAATTAAACCGATGAAAATGAAGGACTTGCATATTGTTGTTCTTGCGGTGTTTGCCGCTCATGTCGCACACGGAGCGATGCTGCTCGAGTGTGACGGGTCGGTAACCGGAAAGGCGGAAGGTTGGCGGTTTGAGGCGTCGGACGCGTTTGCGGCGGCTGCCGAGGACGAGACGAGAAAAGTGCTGAAGACCTCAACAGGCGGGGGTTATGTTTGTGAGAAGATCGGCTCGTTGCCGGTTGCGTGCAGCGAGGTGCGGACGGTGGAGGGACGCGAGCCGTCGCTTCTGCCCAAGGGGAGGAAATTCAGCCTCGTCTGGAACGACGAGTTTGACGGTGATAGGCTGGATGAATCCAAGTGGAGCTACCGGACGAACTTCTGGGGCAGACGCGCGCACTGGTTCGCAACGCCCGAAGACGGCGCGGTGGATGTGAAGGACGGGCTTCTGCATCTGAAGCTCGTCAAGCGCGCGGACGGACAGTTCGTCTCGCCACAGCTCCAGACCGGCGAGCTGGTGTGGGACGTGCCGCACAGGGACACGACGAAGGGAACAACGGGTTTCTGGCCTCTTCCAAAACGC
>SUVZ01000312.1 GCA_015061765.1 Lentisphaerota bacterium | reverse complement strand
ACGCACCGAGAAGAAACATAAAGCCGAAGAAGCCCAGGGCAGCGACCGTCAAATCCGACACTCAGCCCACGACAGTAGACATCGCCGCGCTGCCCCTCAGGGCATATCGGTTCGCGATGACAAGGGACTACAAAACCATCGCCGTCGACGAGCAGGTTGTCCCAGGATGCGCTACGGAACCATACATCAACCTCAAGCCATCCGCCGCAAAAGTCATCAAGACCCTCATTGCGGCGGCCGGAAAGAAAAAGAGCGAAGGTTGGGTGAGACCGCCAAAGGGAGAGAACTGGCGAGGGGTATTCCAGCGAAAGCCCTACACGCGGTTCCGCGACGAGCAGCTCCAGATAGAGCGCCGCGACGACGGCTTGTTCTACTGGCGAATAATCCCAAACGAACTCTACCGGGAACATTACTGTAAAACACATTCCCGCAATCCGCTGTTCTGACGTGTAACGCTTTACACATGGAATGACGCGCGCAGCCCTTTGGCTACGCGCTTTTTTGCATATTGAGGCAATCCGCTTTTGCAATTGCCTTTACACATCTTTTACTGAAACCATATAGCCAACTTTCGAGGAGGATCATAGTTCTCCGACACAATGTTGGCGATGCCTCGAAAGCCACCGGAAAATCCGGGGAAGAACAGGCAAAATGGTTACAGAAGAAAGAACAGGCGGCATTGTCGACATCCTCCAGGCGGCAAAGGAGGTGGCGGCATGACGTGGCCAATGTACGAACTTGCGGCGAAGTTGAACTTCGTCGGCAAGAAAAACGAGTACAAAACAATACGGGTTCGTGAGCGCACGGTTCTGCGCCACGGCTCTGGGGTGAAGGTTCTGCGCGACGAGATCGTCGAGCGTTCCTGCAGGGTGTACAACGGGAAGGTGGTGCTGGTATGACCTCCACCATTCCCCCATCGATCAGGCGTGCGTGGCACCAGAGAAGGCTCCGACTGTCGGCCGACTTCCCTGACCGCGTTATCGTCTCGGCGGCGCGACGCTTCATCCCGGCTCCGCAAAGAGCCTTGGATGGCCGTCACAGATGCAAGCGGCCCGCCGTGTGGGTGTCGTCATACGAGGACAACGGGCAGAGGATCATTCTGCATCCCTATCGCGAGCTCTACGACGATCCGGCCAACGGCATAAGGGAACTCTCAGACTGGTATCTCCTCTTCGGGTGCGTTCGCAAGACCGCCAAACGAGACCAGTCGAAGAGATGGTGGCTTCAGAAGCCGGAGGAGAAGCTCTCGCCGGAGGAGGAGGCGCGAAAGCGGCGCGAACTCGCCAAGAAGCTCTTTCCCCTTGTGAAGAAGCCGGTGAGGAAGATGCTCTTCTCCGAGGAAGTCCAGAAGGAGCTGACTCAGACGTTCGACTGCATGACGCAGACCGCGATACGCGAAGGCCGCATCCAGGACTGCAAGGCAGACCGGGATGACTACCAGCGCACACTCCAGTACGTCTGCTGGTCCCTCGCGTCGAAGTACGACGAGAACAGACCCGGAAACGAGGGGCGGTCTCCTGCATCGCTCGTCACGTTCATAAAAGGCGCACTCGGCACGAAGGTGCTGGACATGAAGCGTTCGCGGTATGCGCTCAAACGCCTCGGCGACGTGTTCACCGTTTCGATACACGCCGAAGCGTCAACCGGGGAGTCCGATTCCGAAGAGTACATCATGCACCTCGACGAACTTGCCGAGGACGGGCGGCAGAGCGTAAGGGAATGCGACGAGAACATGGACATCCAGTCTCTCAGGGCGTACCTCGCGTCTCCCAAGGGCAAGGCATACGAAAAGGCGTTCAACCTACTCTTCCTTGACGGACTGAGCATAGAGGACGCCGCCAAGGAGATGGGAATCTCCTATTCGGCGTTCAAGTTCAACATGCTGCGCCCCCTGCGTGAAATATGCAGGCACTTCGGCTTCGCGCCTAAGTCGAAACAATGCAAAACGGAGTAAAAGCAATGAAAAATAGTGAAATACCCCGTTGCTATTCTCCCGTCATTACGGCATCATATCGGTCGAAAAGCATGAAAGGCGAAATGGAAGACGACATTCGACATGAGATCGACCGACTCGCAGCGCTCGACCACGAGGCGCTGAAGATGGAATATCTCTCCCGTTTCGGCGGTACGGCGACCTTCGGCGATGTCTTCATGCGCCGCCGCCTTGCGCAGCAAATCCAGGAGGATCGGCTCGGTGGCCTCACCGCCACGGAAATCGAACTGCTCGCGCGGGTCGCCCGCAAAGACGGGCGCGCAAACCCACGCGCCACGCGGAAGGCGAACCCCGCCGTGCGCGGCGTCACCTACACCCGGATGTATAAGGGACGCCTCGTCGCCGTGACGGCAGCGGGACACGGGCAGTTCGAGTACGAAGGACAGCTCTATCCGTCCCTCACGGCCTGCGTCAAGGCAATCACGGGGACTCACTACTCTGGACGCAAGTTCTTCAGACTTGGAGGCGAGCCATGCAGCAGGTGATACGGTGTGCCGTCTACACGCGCAAGAGCGTGGAGGAGGGGCTGGAGCAGGAGTTCAACACGCTCGATGCCCAGCGGATGGCTTGCGAGGCTTATATCGCCGCCAAGCGTCTCGAAGGCTGGACGTGCCTTCCCGACCGCTACGACGACGGCGGCTATTCCGGAGGCAACCTGAAGCGCCCCGCGTTCCAGAGGCTGATGGACGATGTCCGCGCCGGCCGGGTGGACATGATAGTCTGCTACAAGATCGACCGACTCTCCCGCTCGCTCCTGGACTTTACGCAGGTCTTCAACGAGCTGGAGAAGCACCACGTCTCGTTCTCGTGTGTCACGCAGGAGCTGAACACCTCGACCTCGATGGGGAGGATGTGCATGAACCTCCTCATGACATTCGCGCAGTTCGAGCGGGAGCTTGCCTCAGAACGCACGTCGGACAAGATGGCGGCGACGAGGCGCAAGGGAATCTGGCCGGGCGGGACGGTACCATATGGCTACAAACGAATCGAGAAGCGGCTCGTCGTCGATCCTGACACGGCTCCGAACGTCGTAAAGATCTTCGAGTGGTATCTCGAACTCGGAACGCCAAAGCTCGTCGCCAAGCGTCTTACCGAGAAAGGCATACTCCGCTTCCCGGAGAGGAACAAGCCATTCGACACGGTAATGGTCGCGACAGCGCTCCGCAACTGCGTCTACATCGGTCGTGTCCCGCTGAAGAACGAGTCCTTCAAGGGCATACACGAACCCATCATTGACATGGAGTTGTGGGACAAGGTGGCGGCTCGGCTGAAGACCGTCGAGTTCAAGCCGAGGACAGAGCGGCGCGCAACCTCTCCGGCGCTGCTGACCGGCCTTCTCCGCTGCGGACATTGCGGCGACGCGCTCTCCTATACCTGGACTGGCAAGAACCGTAGCGGGCAAATCCGCTACGGATACTACACTTGCCGAAAGGACATGAGGCGCGGCGTCTCGACCTGCTCGGTAAAGTCCGTCCCGGCGCAGCTTATCGAGCCGCTTGTCGAGTCCGAGGCGGTCGCGTTCCTGAAGACCCCGACAATGCTCCGCGCCCTCGCGGAGCAACGCCACATCTCTCCTTTCGAGATGCGGAGGCAGCTCGACTCGCCGGAGGAGTTCTGGATGTCCCTGACGCCAGTCGCCAAGCGCGAACTGCTCTCAAGCATCATAGAAACCGTGACGGTCTACGAATCGTCCGTCGACATAAAGTTTAAGGTAAAGGGCGACAAACGCCTCATGGAGGAGTTCAAGAATGAACATCATGGAAACTGAAGACGGGAACGTCCTAGTATCGATTCCGATCCGCTTTCAGACCGTCTGCGGACGCAGGCGGCTCGTCGTCGTCGGGCAAGGCGAGGTGAACGACATCGACCTTGACGAGTCGGGGACGCTCATACGATTGTTCGCCCGCTCACGGGAATGGACACGGCTTCTCGAAAGCGGGGCGTTCGCCGACGTGAAGGAGCTTGCGGAGGGGTTGAAGATGGACCGACCATACGTGGTTCGCGTCCTCCGCCTCGCCAATCTTTCGCCGAAGATACTCCGTGCGGTCATAGCCAAGGAACTCCCGGACGATTTCTCGACCGAGCGGCTCTTCAACATCAAGAGCGACCTCTGGAGCGAACAGGAGAGGGAGATAGGCCTCGCATAGCCGATTCACGTCATCCAATGCTTCCTGCGGCATGGTCTTTCGGCCATGCCGTTTCTGTCTCGTGTGCATTTGCACACATTCCCGGCATGAAGTTCTCTTTGCGCCCAAAATCGGTCTATGAAAGAATGTGCGCATACCAGACTTGAAGTTTGCATAGGGAATCGGAGAAACGGGCGTTTTCCCTCGAAAACGTCGTGTTGTCTAAAGTCACGCGGCGGAGATACAAAAGGGGCGAAAAAGCCCCGGTAAAGCCCCGCAGCGGGGTTTCCGCCACACACGGCAGAGAACTCGCCAAAAGCAAAACAGCCCCGTGTATTGGGCTTTATACGCGAATCTATGGAAAAGAAAAAATCGGAGTTCTCTCCGATTTCGATTGAATTTGGTGGCCAAGGCCGGGATCGAACCGGCGACACACGGATTTTCAGTCCGTTGCTCTACCAACTGAGCTACCTAGCCACGCGATTTGAAATGGTAGGGGCGCAGGGATTCGAACCCTGGACCCAGTGATTAAGAGTCACTTGCTCTACCAGCTGAGCTACGCCCCCATTTCACTGTCCGATAAATGGAGCGAGCTAAGGGACTCGAACCCTCGACAACCACCTTGGCAAGGTGGCACTCTACCAACTGAGTTAAGCTCGCCTTTTGTATCGAAAACGCCAAATATTATATCACACATCCCCGCAGCTGCGCAAGGGGGTATTTGCAGATTTTCACGAGCCCTCGGTTCCTGCGGGGCGGCGGAACTTCGGATTGCTCCCGGCGATCACAATTGCTACCTCGCCCTTGACCTTCGCAGAGGCGAATTCCCTGACGAGGTCGGAAAGATAGCCGCGCGAAACGCGCTCATGCATCTTC
>SUVZ01000311.1 GCA_015061765.1 Lentisphaerota bacterium | reverse complement strand
CTTCAAGAACGGCTCCGTCCTCTTCCTTCGCACATCCTGGGCTGAGATGAACAAACGCGAAGAGGTCTCCGTCACGTTCCAGGGAACGACCGCCGGCGGAATGGTGCGGCGCCTTTTCGGGAAGGACGGCATTGATTCCACGGCTGAAGACGCATGCGAGATGTACTTCCAGGATGCGTCCGGCGCACCGGCCGACAGGCAGCTCAAGGTGGAGAAGGATGAGACGATGGGCCGCGTCAATGCGGCGGCAAACTTCATCAACGTCCTTCTGAAGAAGGAGAAGCCTCTCAATTCGCCTGACGAGGCCGTAAAGCTCATGAAGATCGTCGACGCCATCTACGCTTCCGCGAAGTCCGGCGCCCCGGTCAAGATAAAGTGAACGGAAAGGCAACAGACATGAACCGTAGAGAATTCATAGGGGCGGCGGCCGCGGCTGCGTTGACCGCGGGATGTGCGCCCTCTAAAACAGGAGGAAAATTCGTGACGGCAGACAGACTTGGAGTGTGCAGCTGGAGCTACAGGCTCCCCATGGACGCAGTGGCGGCTGAGATGAAGAAGCTTGGTCTCGTGAACATCAACCTCGCTCTCCAGCCGTTCCTTGAGGGCGACGAGCGCCACGGAAAGGCCGAGGACGCGGCGGCATGCAAGCGTGCAGAGGAACGCATTGCGTCCGGCGAGTGGAAGGTGTCGGCTACTATGATTTCCTTCAACCATGAGGACTATACCACTCTCGAAACGATCCGCAAGACGGGCGGCATCGTCCCCGACGATCACTGGGAGGCCGACCGCGCCCTTGTTGCAAGAGCCGCGAAACTCACCGGCGAATGGAAGGTGCCGTACATGCTCATGCACGCAGGTTTCCTCGACGAACACGACAAGGCGGCGTTCGAGAAGTATCTCTATCGCGTGAAGACGCTCCGCGACATCTGCCAGAAGGAGAATGTCGAGCTCATTCTCGAGACAGGACAGGAGACCGCAGACGATCTCGCCAGGTTCATGCCGCTCGTCGAAGGTGTTGGCGTCAATTTCGATCCGGCGAACATGATCCTCTACAACAAGGGTGTGCCTGTCGACGCGGTGAAGAAGATTGCTCCGTGGATTCGCCATATGCACATCAAGGACGCCAGGTACACCAAGGTTCCCGGAACATGGGGAGAGGAAGTGCCCTGGGGCGATGGAGAGGTTAATGCGCAGCTTCTCCTCAAGACGCTTGAGGAGGTCGGTTTCAAAGGCGTGTTTGCGATCGAGCGTGAAGCCGGGGACGACAGGGTCGGCGACATCGCACTTGCCGCAAGGCGCGTTCTTGCCGCAGGCTGAGGACATTGCCATGAACGTCGCAGAAGAGATTGCGCAGCTCAAGAAAGAGCGCAACGCCGTAATTCTGGCACACAACTACACGCTCGCAGAGGTTCAGGATGTCGCCGACCATACAGGCGACTCTCTGGAGCTCGCCCGCCGAGCCACGCAGGTTGATGCCGATGTTATCGTGTTCTGCGGTGTCTGGTTCATGGCTGAGACGGCGAAGATACTCAATCCGTCAAAGATGGTTCTCATGCCTGATCCATCTGCGGGATGCCCGATGGCGGATATGATAACCGGCGCGCAGCTGCGTGAACTCAAGGCGCAGAATCCAGGCGCCAAGGCCGTATGCTACGTGAATTCAACCGCCGAAGTGAAGGCGGAATGCGATATCTGCGTGACGAGCGGAAACGCGGAGAAGGTGATGGGCCGGTTCGCTCCGGACGAGAAGATACTTTTCGTCCCCGACCAGCATCTTGGTGGGCACGTCTCCGGGCTCCTGAACCGCAGCTACACGCTGTGGCCGGGCTACTGTCCGATTCACGCCGCAATTACGGTTGAGGCGATAGTGGAGGCGCGCAGGCTCCATCCCGATGCACCGGTTCTTGTCCACCCGGAATGCTCCAAGCCCGTGCGCGATGCTGCAGACTACAGCCTTTCCACAGGTGGGATGTGCCAGTTCGCCAGGGAGAGCGATGCCAAGGACATTATCGTCGGGACGGAAATCGGCATCCTCCACCGTCTGCGAAAGGAGAATCCTGACAAGGCGTTCCATCCCGTGTCAGTTGGGACTGTCTGTGCGGACATGAAGAAGGTCACGCTTGAGAATCTCGCCGAATGTCTCCGCGAGATGAAGCATGAAGTCGTCGTCCCAGAGGAGATTGCTTCAAGAGCCCGTCGCGCAATCGACGCGATGCTGAAAGTCTAGCCGTCAATGCCATGCGAATCATAGACTGCGATTATTTCATTGTAGGATCTGGGATGGCAGGATTGATGACTGCCCTCCACCTTGTGCCTCATGGAAAGGTTGTGCTTGCGACAAAGCGCAGTATGGCCGATTGCAACACCAACTTCGCCCAGGGTGGCATATGCAGCGTGGCTGCGGAGAATGATTCGTTTGCCGCCCACATGAAGGATACGCAGATAGCCGGGGCTGGACTGTGCACGGAACGTGTCGTGGCCCGCATAGTGGCGGAGGCGCCCAAGGGAATTGACGACCTCATCAAGTGCGGCGTCAAATTCGCGAAGAAGGCGGACGGTTCATGGGATCTGACGCGCGAGGGCGGGCACAGCGCCCGTCGCATCTTCCATGCCGGGGACATCACAGGCGAGAAATGCGAATCCGCGATGATCCGTACGGTCCGCCGCCATCCTGGAATCGAGACACTCGAGAACACCACCGTCATTGACCTGATAACCACCACGCGCCGGTTGGGGATGAAGAAGTCTCCGCACCAGTGCGTCGGGGCATATGTGCTGGATACGTCCACACAGGAGATCTTCGCGGTCCGCTCACCGAACACCGTTCTCGCTACGGGCGGTTGCGGCAAGGTGTACCTGTACACATGCAACCCCGATACGGCAACGGGCGATGGCATCGCCCTCGCGTGGCGCGCCGGAGCAAAGATCGAGAACATGGAGTTCATCCAGTTCCATCCGACATGCCTCTACCATCCAAATGCCAAGCGCTTTCTGATATCCGAGGCGGTCCGGGGTGAGGGGGCCGAGCTTGTGGATGCGAACGGCAGGCCGTTCATGGACAAGTACGATCTGCGCGGGTCGCTTGCGCCTCGCGACATCGTGGCCCGTTCAATCGATTCCGAAATGAAGCGCACTGGTGCGCCTTGCATGTTCCTGGATATACGCAAGAAGGGCAAGGCGTATCTAATGAAGCGCTTCCCCAACATCTACAGGAAGTGTCTTTCTTTCGGAATCGACATGGCGAAGGACTTGATTCCTGTCGTTCCGGCGGCTCACTATTGTTGCGGCGGCATTCAGGCGACGGTTGACGGACGTACGGCGGTAAAGGGGCTGTCGGCTGTCGGTGAGTGCGCATGCACGGGGCTTCATGGCGCGAACCGTCTTGCGTCGAATTCGCTTATGGAGGCGGTCGTCTGCGCAAGGCTGACCGCAAAACGTCTGGCGGTACACCCGGTGAGGCTTGAGCGCAAGATCGTCATTCCGCCGTGGAAGACAGGTAAAGCGGTAGCTCCGGACGAGGCTGTGCTGGTGGCGCACATGTGGGACGAGATACGCCGCCTGATGTGGGATTACGTCGGCATTGTCCGCACGGACAAGCGTCTGGCCAGGGCGCGCCGCCGCCTTCAGACACTCCGCAGGGAGATACGCGACTATTATTTCCGGTATCTCGTCACGCCTGATACGCTTGAACTGCGCAACCTCGCCGTATGCGCCGAACTGATTGTGAGGAGTGCCCAGAAACGGCGCGAATCCAGGGGACTGCACTATACGTTGGACTGTCCAAATCTCGCGGAAAAGGCCGTTTCGACAGTCCTTCCTGGATACCGCGGCTGAACGTTCGCCATCCTGTGCGAATCTAAGATGGCGCAGCGGCAAGGAAGATTGTGTCGCGGTTCAGTATGCTGGAGACTGTTTGACGTTCGCTCTCCATGATCCGGCTGCGATTCCGAAGGCCTTGGAGAACGACTGCATGAAGTATGTGACAGAGTGGAAGCCGGACATTTTTGCAATCTGTGTGATGCTCAGTTCTGTGGTGGAGAGAAGTCGCCGGGCCTCTTCAAGGCGTGTTTTCGCAATCTCTTCCTGTACGGTCACTCCCAATGTTCTGCGAAAGACTCTTGTGACCAGTGTATGGGAGAGACCAAGCTCCGAGAAGACATCTGATGCCGATATCCCGTGCTTTGCGTTGCGCTGAATGTACACAAGTGCATCCGCAAGCCATGGTGGGGTCACAGGCGCAGTTTCGGATGAAGATCTTGCGACAACTCCTGAGGGAGGAATCTGCCTTACGATCATTCGTTCGGGAATGACTGCCTCCATCATTTCCGCAAGGGTTTCCGCGGCCGTGTAGCCGATCTTTCGCGAATTGGGATCGATGCTGGAGATCATGGGTTTGGCTGTGCCACATATTATGATGTCGTTGTCCAGCCCCAGTATCGCGACTTCTCTCGGCACGTTTATTCCGGCGGAACGGCATATTCCGTTTATCTGCCATGCACGAAGGTCACTTGGGCAGAATACCGCCACAGGTTTGGGAAGTGAAATCAGCCATTTCTCTAGTTGCTTGGCATCCTTGGGCGGCGCCAGGACATCGCGGATGTGCTCGCTTTCGTCGATGTTGTAAGAAGGTTCGCTTTTTGCGGAATATACGTTGCATCCGAATCCGGCGCGGTGAAGGCGCCTGACGAAAGACTTCAGGCAATACGCAGACGTGCGTCCTCCGCCATACGGGCAGTATGCGAAATTCTTGAATCTCCTGTCCAGAAAATGCTCCGCCGCAAGGATTCCCACAGCCTCGTGTTTGGTTTTCACAACGGCAAAACCGGGAAGGGGATTCTCGTAGTAGATATCGACGACGGGCTTCCCCGTTGACTTGAGAAGACGCGCAAACGCATTCGATGTCACACGGGCGATGAAACCGTCAAGTTGGCTGCGTACCTGTCGGCGGCGCAGATCTCTGGAGGTCAGGAACTGCAAATGCCAGTCGTCACGGTCCTGT
>SUVZ01000310.1 GCA_015061765.1 Lentisphaerota bacterium | reverse complement strand
GTTCGCGTCCGCCCGCGAACCACTGTGCCTTTATGATAAGTTCCGAATATGGGGCTCCTGCCAATGCTGCGACGCGACTGAAGTCTTGATAGATAGGTGCGTCATTAGTTCCTCCCGATGCGCCCTCTTCCTGATACGGCGGATTGCCGATAGTCAGTGCGAATGGGGATTTCGTCTTTCTTGCCGAAACCTTGTCGTTCATGGTGATCCTCCAAAATGGTTTCTTTTGCGAAATGATGTTGGCTACACGACAGTAGTCTGACGCAGTCGGATTCTTGCCAAGAGCGTTGTGGATGTCGTATGCGGTGAATGTTGCGATGTTCTTGGTGTCAAGTCTGAGTGCCTCGTACACCTTGCGGGTAAACTCGTAGGCGTGGCCTGAGGTTGGAATGGTGTAGATACGCCGCGAAAGGTCGATGTCTGGGCAAAGCGCTTTCGCCCGCTTGTAGATGGCTATCGCGAACTCGCCCATCTTCCCCGCGATGTCGAGAAAACACTTGTTCGATTCAAGTATCTTACGGAACTCGTCGTCAGGGAGAAGCGCAACCATGTCGTCCGCGATGCGCTCTGGCGTGACGATTTCGGACGGCCCGAACCTATCGAACTTCTTGAGCATTGTCCGCGCCCGTTCAAGCGGATCAACGCTGTTGTCCTCGGACAGGTCGGACATGTTCTCGATCTTGTAATCCAAATCCGAGATCGCCTGCTTGCTGAATACTTTCAGCATTTCCTTCAGAACCTTCTTGGTAACACCCGTATTGCGGGCAATGCGTTTGTTCTCCGCCTTGTCGATCACCGTAAGAATGTCCCCGATGGAACGGACCTTATCCTTTGTAAGAAACGAGAAGAATAGGATGCGGGCATAGTACGTGCGTAATTTTGCTTCGATGGCCTTGCGCTTCTTTTCTTCCTCGTCGGCTTCTGGACTTCCTGGGGACGGCTGGTTGGACGCATTGCCACCGATTGCATTCTGGATCGCGGTCTTGACGTCCTCCGGTGTCTCAAGTTCCGTCTCGTTGCCATCGTAAGGCTTAGACAAGAAACCTTTCCCTTTGCCAGACGCGCCGTCAATTTCGGATTCGCGATTTATGATGGAAAGAAGGTAGTCTGATTTGGCGAGGCCCGCAATGTCCACATCAACGGCTTTTGCCTCGTCGGAAACGCCGCGGCTGCGGGAATATTCGCGCACCGCCGCCATGATGTCCGTCGGCGTGACCCTCGCAAGCTTACCGACATTGGCACAGACAACGGGTGAAATCCGCAGTTCCTCCGCAATACGCTCGCGGAGCTTCGAGTTACCGGACGTGTCCGTGTTGAAATTGTAAATCTTCGACTTTGCCTCCTGCATACGGAAGAGGCGGGCGGGGTCAAAATCCACGAGAAGCGTCTGCGGCTTCTTGTTGAACCGGATACGGTCGTCCGCACCATCCTCCGGCACCATGTCAACCACATACTGGTTCTGGAGGCGGAACACCGCCTGATCGTATTCTTGCGGCGAAGCGGTGTCCTTGAAGTATAGCATCGTGTCCCATTCCGGCACGGTAGAGCCGGTGAGCATTCTATTGACGGTGAGCGTGAGAGTTTTTTCGTCGTGACTTTCCGCATCGCGTATAGCGTCGCAAACGCCGCGTGTATCGCTGAACTCACGGGGCATGTCGTGACCGGAAATGTTGAGAATCTTATATTCGCCAAGATTCTTGAAAAGCGACCTGTTCCGCGTCAACAACTCCGCGAGCGCATCGCACGAGGCGCAATACGGGAGGACACAGACGAGGTGCCTGCACATCTTGCCTTCCTTCAACTTGTCGTAATCAAGGAACGAGAGCAGCGCATCGTCATTCTTCGATCCATCAATAACCTGAAAGAGTTCGAGTATCTCTTCCTCGAGCTTGAATCTTCGATGTTCGCCCGCTTCATTCGGTCTTATGCTTACTGGCTCGAACAGCGCGGAAAATGCGTAAGTGACGCCACCATTTTTTAGTGTCGCAAGGCGTTTACGCGCTGCATCGCTAGGATTGAACGCGAAGCGGATCATCTGTGGGAAGCCATAGTATGGATTGTCCCATTCAGCTACTTCGTCGTTGAGAAGCTTCTCCTTGTTTTCATCGATCCACCGTTCCTGTTCCTTCACGATGTCAGTGAACTGGCAGAACGATATGATATCGACATCCTTGAATTCTCTGCCCATCAAGATGCGGTATGGAGTGCCGGAAAGATGCAGCGAGACGTTCGCTTTAAACGCCTTTATCGCAGACTCCATTTTCTCCGCATTTTCTCTGTCCTCGACATCGGCTTTCGTGGCGGCATCCTTTGTGGCGCGTATAACCTTGCCGTATTCTCCGCCCCTCGCACCATAATGCGTCTCATCGACAATCAGAAGATCGACTTTCTCACGCAGCAGTTTCGCGTGCTTGGCCTTCACAGTCTCACCTTGCAAGTCTTGAAGCGTCAGGAATACAACGGCGCGGCCTCCGCCATGTAAATGCTCAGAAACAGCATCTGGGTTTAAACCGAGATCGTTCGCCGAGAAGAATTGGTAATCGTTCCTAAAGTTTTCGGCCTGTTCAACATTCTTTCGCCACTCCAAACACACATCAGCCTTGGCGGAGACGACGACAACGAGACGAGCCCCTGTTCCATCCGCCAAACGTTCGTTCTTGCGCCATTCGCCACCATACATCGCCCTCGCGCAGCACAAGGCGGTAAACGACTTGCCGAAACGCATTACGGCGTACATCAAAAGGTTTTTTCGTCGCTTCGCTACGGCGGTAATAAACTTTTCCACAGCGGTATCTTGGTTAGGCCTTGGATTCCACCAGCCTGTGGAGGGGAGTTTGAGGTGGACGGGTAGACTCGTCTCTGCGCTATAGAATCGATAGCGTAGCGATTTGTCCGTGTAGTCCTTACGAATGTCCTCTATGGCATCCATGACATCGTCCTTGTCCGCACCTTTGAAGAACTCGTTGGAATAGTAGATGCCTTCGGGCAGCGATGTGGAAGCCAGCCGCTCGCAATGCAAGGTGCCTTCAAGATAGTCGTGTACGGAATAGTCGCGAAAGAACACGGCGGGAGAGACTTTTGCAGACGCTTCCATTTCCTGTTTAAGATGCGGGTAGTGTTCCCTCCATTCGTCAAGGCGTACCGAAACGGGGCGGTAGGTGTCGCCAACTTTCAGGTAGTTCGGAATTGTGTTCGTCGTGAAAGCGTAGATGTGCGGCTCTACCCGCCCTACAATCAAATCCGCTATGTCTGTAACATCCATGACTACTTGCCCTCTTTCATGACGTAGCGGTAGAAGTATTCCGTCTCGCGTCTGTCCCAATTATGCATAATCTTGCAATAGATGCCAGTGTGGAGGTGCGCCACACCGAGGACATCCTTTCGGCGCTTCTTGCAACCTTCACATTCCCTCATTGTCACATTTCCGAACATGTCACGTTCCTCGACGGGTTTGCAACTCATTGGGACGACGAACCTAAGACCATCCATCTGCCAGATGTTCCAGCTTATGATCTCGGCAAGTTCCATCAGATAGCGCATCCCGCATGATGGCTCTTCAAGAAGATGCTCAAGACCCGTGGATTGCTCGTGGAAAAACACATAATTGAAGTTCTCCACGACGGTTGCAAGAATGTTTTCTCTCGCAAGCACGATGTTGTCGCCCTGCCACTCAAATCCATAAGTTCCCTGGACGGCACGCTTCGCGTGATACAACCAATCCTGACGATCTTCCGTACCTATGTTTTCGGTGACAATGCGAAGTTTGCGGTCGAGAATTCCGATCCTTTCCGGTACGGGAATCATCTCGCCAGAGACAGCATCATAGCGACTTGCAAGAAATGGTGCCTCTCCGCACGTGATTTCCAGACGATATTCCCTTACATACTGCTGCCAGGATTTCCCTTTGGGGAAATGAACTGGTTTTGCCGTGGTTGTCCAACGATGGTAGCCTTCAACGTTAAATGGCGAAGTCTTGCGACCAAACCATACCGCGTCCCCCATGTTTATCATCGCATTACACACCCAGGCGGGAGTGAAAACCTCCGCGCGTTTGATTATGCGTTCTCGTTGCTCATCCTTGCACTTGTCAACACGAGGGCGTATTACCGGATCGTCTTTGTTAGTTATCTGTTCGGCTTTAATCTCATCAAAGAAGCTGAATCCATTGCCGCGTGAGACATAATCGTCAGTCGCCCAGATAATGTTCTTTCCGGTCGTTCTATCTTTCAAGAGAACGCATAATACAACTTCGGGAATGTTCCATTCGCGGAGATCACGCTCGTAAAGAAGTGGCGATAAAGATTCATCCATCATTCCACTACCTCCCAACATCCGCCTTTAGTCGGCCCGATGCGGCGGATTTTAGAGGCGGCTTTCAACGCCGCGATGATTTTATAAACGCCGCTTGTTGAAAGTCGGGTCTTTCGGCAAAGTTCAACAATCGTCACATGGCCGTTAGCCTTTATCGCACGAATGATGATCTTTGCGTTTCGCCCTTCCGTTAAGGTTGTTGAGATGGGATTGTTGGACACTTCAGCATCCCCACCTACTCCATTTGCATTGATTCCGGTCACGGGCTGCAATTCATGTGCCTCGTAGTTTAAGTTCGGAAGGATGACATGGAATTCAGACGAGGAAGAACGAAACTGCGGCACAATTGACCGACCCCGCTTCTCTGACTCAAACTGATACGCATCAAGAATCTTGCCGAATCCGCTGCCGCGACGCTCCATGAGCGAGAGACGCTGGAACAAATCGGCTATAACTGGATTGCGGCGCTTTGAAGCGACGGCACGAGTATCAAGCGACTGAATAAACTCTCCGCTAACCATTCCGCCGGGCGAATACACTTCCAGCCTGTCATCAAACATGTCAATGTGGACTTCGCTTCCGATTTCAAGATAGTCACGATGTATAAGGCCATTCACAATAGCCTCTTCCACGGCGGCGGATGGATATTCCGGATATTCAACTCGTCCGCTGCCGTCTTCCATTTTCCGCC
>SUVZ01000309.1 GCA_015061765.1 Lentisphaerota bacterium | reverse complement strand
CCGCAGACTCCCACGACCGCCAGCCTTTTCGGGCAGCAGAAGATCAGGCTGGCGGTCGTGGGAGTCTGCGGCAAGGGCTGGTCGGACTGGCTCGCGATGTACAAGACCGGTCTTGTCGAGATCGTCGCCATCTGCGATGCGGACCGCCGTCAGGTTGCCCGCGCGCAGCATCTTACCGACACGAAGAGCGAGGCTGTAGGGGTGAAGATCGATCTTTCGAGGATTCCCTTCTACAGCGACTTCCGAAAACTCATGGATGACCGCTCTAAAATCGGTTTCGATGCACTGCTCGTCGCCACCCCCGACCACGGCCATGCAATGCAGGCAATCCGTGCGATGAAGGAAGGCGTGCATGTATACGTCGAAAAGCCGCTCGTCCGCACGCTGTGGGAACTCGACTATTTCAACCGCACCGCCCGCGAAAACGGCGTTGTCACCCAGATGGGCAACCAGGGGTCGGCGGTATCCTCGATGCGCCGCTGCACCGAGGTCGTGCGCAGCGGACTCCTTGGAGAGGTCCGTGAGGCACACCTCTGGACGAACCGTCCGATCTGGCCGCAGGGTCTTTTCGCCCGCAATGCCGCGCTGACGCATCCCGTTGCGACGCCCGCGAAGGAGCTGGACTGGAATGCCTGGCTGTCCGTGGCCGCCGAGCGTCCGTATCAGGCTGGCTACAAGGCCGGCGCGCCTGCCGCGCGCTTCGATGCCGGCATCTACCATGCGTTCAACTGGCGCGGGTTCTTCGACTTCGGCTGCGGCGCGTTCGGCGACATGGCGTGCCATACGCTCAACATGCCGTTCCGCGGACTCGAATTCGGCGCGGTTTCCACGGCCGAGTGCCTGACCGTTGAGGAGATGAACGACGTGGCGTTCCCGACCAAGTCGATCGTGAGGCTGCACTATCCCGCCCGTCCGTCGCGTGCCCGTGCCGGCGTTACGCTTCCGGCCTGCGACATGTACTGGTACGATGGTTCGCTGAAGCCTGATTTCGACAAGCTGCCGCCTGTCGTGAAGACGCTGGGCAAGCCGTCGGAAGGCGGATGTCTGCTCATCGGAAGCAAGGGCATCGTATCCGTACAGGATGCATACGGCGGCAAGTGCCTTCTCGCGATGGAAGGGGACAAGGGCTTCACGGATCTCTTCAAGCACGAGGCGGCGAAGGCGGTTCCGCGCGTAATCCCGTTCCGCACAGATGCGGCGGCCACGATGGTTTCCGGAGGCGCAGGCGCCGGTGCTGCGGCAGTGGCGGCAGACGGGCACTACGCCGAGTTCCTCCAGGCGATACGCGGAGACGGAATCGTCTATGAAGACACCGGTTCCCGTTGCTTCAGCGATGTCGGCGCGTCGATCCCGCTCACCGAGAGCGTGCTCGTCGGCGTGATGGCGCAGCGCGTGCCCGGCGTGCTCTCCTGGGACTCCACGAAGCAGAGGTTCGACAATGCGGCGGCCAATGCCTTGATGCGTCCCGTAATCCGCAAGGGCTGGGAATTCTAAGCATGCAATTGCAGGACCCGCCAAGCCGGGACAACGGTCGATTCCCCGTTGTCCCAGTTTTCAGTTGTTCTACTCCATTTTATTGATGAAGCGCTTCAATGATTGCGGAAACACCCTTCGCGTTCAATACTCCCTTCGCAATGCCTTTGTCCCAGAGAAATCGGGGATACTTATGTGTGGGTTGGTTGCGGCGCGGTGGATGTGGGGAAATGGTATAATGCCAGTTATGATTCATCGGCATCGTGTTTGGCGGATTTCAACATGGGTTCATTGTTTGCGGAACAGTAACATGAATCAGACATTATGCAAGACACTTCATTTTGTTTGGAACAATGAAAAGAATGATATAATCTATGCAAAATTGTGAGAATATTCCCAACGCTCACTTTGTGTGTAAAGTGTGCTTTTGAATCTGACGGGAGAGGAAAATGAATTACGGAAAAAGCGTAGAACTCTTTCTGGTGAATGGTTCGGCGGAAGGCATGATGATCGCCGAACTGTCGAATTGGAATGGGAAAGCCATAAAAATTCTCCGTAGCGAAGTTGTCGAGTGCAACCGGGAGGATTTTCAGGGCGCGGGTGTATATTTCCTTTTCTGTTCGGGCGAAGATGGTGCAGATGGCGTATATGTCGGGGAGGCGGAGAATGTAAAGGACCGTCTGTGTCGGCATCTGCGCGATGCGAAGGTGGGAAAAGAGACGTACTACTGGAATACAGCCGTCTGTTTTTTCGGGCACGATTTGAACAAGGCGTTGATTCGCTATCTGGAGCGCCGTTTTGCGGAGATGGTCAAGGTGTGCGGACGGGCCCGGCTCTTGACGCAGAAGACGTATAAGAATACGGTGATGAAGGAATGGCATCGTGCGACGATGGAGGAGTTCATTGAGAATGCGAGCATCTTAATGAATGCGCTCGGGTATAGGGTGCTTGTTCCGAAACCTCAGCCGACGGAGACGACGCGCTACTTCTTCTGCACGGCATCAGGGGCGGAGGCGAAGGGCTTTCCAACGAATGCGGGTTTCATGGTGCTGAAGGGGTCGCGTCTGTCGGTGCAGACGGTGGCGTCGTTCGAGTGTCATGGAGGAAAGTATTTTCAGCTGAGGCGAGAGCTGGAGGCGGATGGCTCGGTCATGCGCAAAGTCTTTACGCGCGACATTGAGTTTAATTCTCCGTCTGCGGCGTCATCGGTCGTGTGTGGCCGGATGTCGAACGGATTGACGGACTGGATCGATGCGTCTGGCAAAACGCTTCGCGAAAGTCTGTATGGATAAATGATTTCGATGCAACTGAAACTGACAAAAAGACAACGGGGTATTTGGCGGCATGCCCCATGTTCGCGAGGCGTAGTCTATAAATGGAGAAGTAGGAATTATGATTAGGGATGCATTTCTTTGTATCATGGTTGCGATTGGTCTGACGGGGTGCGTATGCGGTCCCCAAGTGGACAATGCGCCAGTAGGTTCACTGAAATTGAGCCGTTATCTTGGTGCTTGGTACGAAATCGCCCGGTTTGATCATTCGTTCGAACGCGGCGTAGATAGCGCCAAGGCTCTCTACACGCAAAACGCCGACGGCACGATTAAGGTTGTCAATTCCGGAATCAAGAATGGGAAAGTGAAAACGGCGGTCGGCAAAGGGAAGACAACCGGCGCACCGGGGCTTCTTCGTGTTTCATTTTTCGGTCCGTTTTATGCCGATTATCGTGTCATGAAGATAGATGCCGATTACAAATATGCGCTTGTCGGGAGCGGCGGTGCGGATTATCTTTGGTTGCTTTCGCGCACAAAAGAGATGCCGGAGAATGTAAAGATCGAATTTCTTGCGGAAGCGAAGCGCCGTGGATACGACACGACAAGATTGATTTGGGTAAAACACGAAAAGAAGTAGTTTTTTAGTGGTATAATATCAGGCGTTTTATGGGAGAGATAACCCAGGAAAATTCACAAATGGGATATTCGGCTGCATACCCCACGCGCGCGGAGCGTTGTCATTTTTAGGGGTAGAGGATAGGTGAATATGAAGGTTCCACGGTCAGAGTCGAAATCGGTTGAGTTTAAGACGGCGTTCAATCAAGATACTATCGTTTCATTGGTTGCGTTTGCAAATGCCGATGGAGGCAGTGTTTATATCGGCGTTCGTGACGATGGCAAGGTTATAGGAGTGCCTTCTGATGGCGAACCTGAAACATCGTGGGTGAACGAGATAAAGAGCAAGACGGCACCTAGTATTGTTCCGGATGCAGAACGGATTGCGGTCGGGGGCAAGAGTGTTGTCAAGCTGCATGTTGCCTCGCTTCCGGTGAAGCCAACCTCTGTGCAAGGGCGGTATTACATCCGTAAGGGCAAGTCAAATCACCTGATGTCCATTGGCGAATTAAGTGATTTGTATATGAAGTCAATTTCCTCAAGTTGGGATGCATTTCCCAGTGAGCACACTCTTGATGATATTTCGCTCGAAAAGGTTGCGGCATTTGCCAGAAGGATGAACCCGGACAACCCAGATGACCCGTTGCGCATCCTGCGCAAGCTTTCTTTAATGAAAGATGGCAAGCCGACCAATGCCTGTTACTTGTCCTTTGTTGCTGATTATTGCTTTGGGACTGCCTTTCAGGCTGGAAGATTCAAGACACAATCGCATATAATTGATGACAAAACTTTCAACAGTGATATTATTTCCCAGCTTGATGGTGTGATGGATTTTGTCATGAAACATTTGATGGGAGAACTTGTAATTACCGGCAAGCCGCAACACGACATAAAATATGATTATCCTGTTGATGCTATTCGTGAGATAGTGCTGAATATGATTGTCCATCGAGACTATCGAAATACGGGCATGGTGAACACCATAAAGATCTTTGATGATCGAATGGAGTTTACCAATGCAGGAGGTCTGCCACAGGGATTGACCGTCAAAAAGATACTTTCGGATGCCTATACGTCCAGTCCAAGAAATCCCAAGGTTGCAGATCTTTTTAGGGACGCAGGTCTTATTGAACGTTATGGATCTGGCATAAAACGAATTGTAAATTCCTGCAAGAACCATGGAAGTGTAGAGGTTTCCTTTGAGAATCATGATACGTGGTTCAAAGTGGTCCTCCATAAGGTGATTAAAGATGTCCCTGTAAATGTCCCTGTAAATGTCCCTGAAAGATTGGCTGAAGCCATGATTGAATTGATATCAGCGAATCCGGGAATTAACAGGATTCGCTTGGCTCGAATTTTGGGTGTCAATGTGAAAACCGTTGGTCGCAATATAGCAAGACTGTCTGGCAAGGTGGAGTATCGCGGCTCACCCAAGACAGGTGGGTATTATGTGGTCGACAGCAATTAAACCAATAGAGTTAGATTAGGTTGTAAAGTTCCGATGAGGCTATAAATGAGGCGATAAAAAATGGCTCTTCGTGCATGAGTGTGGGTCGGTTCATGCCACCTCCTGACGAGATTTCCCTTTGTTCATGCGCATCGGAGCGTTGCAACTGGGCCACGGGATTGTGATGTTCGAGCAGAA
>SUVZ01000308.1 GCA_015061765.1 Lentisphaerota bacterium | reverse complement strand
TATCAGGATCAATCGCCAGCATGTCCGAACGCTTGAGATAGTTCATGAGCGACGACGGACGCCCGGTCGATGACCAGGTGGCGCGGAAGTCAGGCTCTTTTGCATCCAGAGTCAGTGCCACAGAAATTGGATTGTACACGGTTGCAGGATTTATGTGCGAGAAACGGAAACCGTTGTACCAGCGTTTCATCTCGGCGCGGTAATCCTCGTATGACTTGCCCATCACTTCGGCATGTTCACGCAGATGCTCCTCGAAATTCGCCTCAAGTTCCTCTTCTGTATAACCGAGCATCGTCGCGTATTCCCTGCGCATCGAAATGTCGACGATGTTGTTGAGGCAGGAGAATACGGACATCTTCGTGAACTTCGAGACGCCCGTCATCATGAGGAAGCGGATCGCGCCCGTGCGCGTCTTCATCATGCTGAAGAATGCGCCCATGCGGGAACGGATCGCCTCCGCCTTGGCAAGATCGTCAAGAGCATGGGACACGGGGGCATCGTATTCGTCGATGAGAACCACAACTCCGTTGCCGCCGTTGGCCTTGGAGAGAGAATCTATCGCCGCACCGAAATTAGCCGCCGGAGACATTGAATCGTCATACACATAATCCGTATTCGATAGACGCCCCTTCACGTGCACCGCAAACTCACGCTCAAACGACTCAATGCTCGTCGTATCGACATCAGCGAACTCAAAATGGATTACGGGCCACTTCTCCCACTTCCAGGCCGTATTGGAGATTGCAAGTCCCTCAAACAGCTCACGCCGCCCTGTGAATATCTCCTTCAGGGCGGTGATCATGAGCGACTTCCCGAACCGACGCGGACGGGCGAGAAAAAGGAGATTGTTCATCTCGTTCGAGACAAGACGGTGGAAATACGCCGTCTTGTCGACGTAAATTCCACCCTTCCTGATGAGAGTGGCAAAATCGCTCGTAGATGTCGCTATCGGTTTCATTTGCGCTCATTATATCATACCGAGCAGTGTGCGGAAAGTGAAGAGTTGGAGGAGCTATGTTCGGCGCAGTTTAGGAAGGTCGATCACCGCACTACCTGCTTCACAAATTCCATCATGTCATCCTGCGATGTGTGCTGCGGATTCCGGAAAATGGCATCCAAATCAGCGTCGCCGCCGCCAAGCTCAACGGATGGACACAATAAGGGAAATAGCGCCCCTTCATGCTATCGCCACCACCGCCTCACCCGTACAACGGGCAACCTGTCCGTTGCCCTTTCATGGGGATAGGTACTCCAAAAAAAAACAAAAGAAAGCATTCAATCAAAGAACGGACATTGATTTACAGGATTGGCAATGCGGACATTATCATACACTGCATCTGCATCCGACTTCCCGTTGTACAAAACAAAACCAGACTCCGACACTTCAGGATATATAGACCTGAAATGACGGATTCCGGACACGAAATCGGTGGAGAACGTTGCCGATGATTTTATTTCCACAGGAATCAACCGGCCATCTCGTTCAATCACAAGATCAACCTCCCGTCCCTTTGAATCCCGATAAAACCAGAATCTGTCCGATGATGCTCGGTTCAATGCCCTCTTGAGCAAATCCACAATGACAAAATTTTCATACAGACCGCCGCGCATCGGGCCGCCCTCTACTCGGTCATCATCAGTCAGTCTGGCCAACCAGCAGGCCAGTCCCGTGTCCGTAAAATAAACCTTCGGTGTCTTGACCACTTGATTCACTGCATTTTTAGACCACCCGCGCAAAAGGAACACAAGATTGCTCTCTTCTAACGCAGAGATCCAGGCTCGGATAGTCGGAGCCGACACACCCAGATCAGAACTCATGGCATTCGCATTGACAAGCTGTCCTATCCGCGAAGCAAGCAAAAACAGAAAATCCTGAAAAACGGAAAGGTTCCGGACATCTAAAAGTGACGGCAGATCTCGCTCAAGATATGTCGCGACATAAGCTGAGAAGAAGCTTTTTTCGCGCATGGCCGTCTCGCGCAGCTGCGGATAGAAGCCGCGTCTGATTGTGTTGAACACAGAAGAAGCATCCGCCAGCACAACAGGACATTCCTCCAGAGAATAAGGAAGCAACGTCAATACGGCAGTACGACCCGCCAGAGACTGAGCGATACTTTTCTTCAACTTTGCCTGATGCGAACCCGTAAGAATAAAACGTCCGGGACGACGGTCTATGTCCACGACTCCCTGCAGATATGAAAGCAGTTCCGGAACACGTTGTATTTCATCAAAAATAGCACCGCTCTTGTAGGAATCAAGAAATCCCCTTGGATCGCTTGACGCACGTGCCCTTACATCTAAATCTTCAAGTGAAACCCATGGTTTATCAGGGAAAGTCATCCGGGCAAGGGTTGTCTTACCAGACTGCCTGGGGCCATATATTGACACAACAGGGAATTCTGTTGCCAATATTTCAAGTTCTGTCTGAACGGTACGTCTTTTCATGGGACACTATTATATCATAAACGTTGGAATAATTTGAAAATAGTACTTTCAGATTATTCTATTGTTTTTAATTTCACAAAGAATGGTTGACGGTGCAACATCGAGCTGAAAATAAAAAAAAATACTCGCTTTGCATTTTTCACACAACAATTGCAAGCATGATTAACGCAGCCCGACACACCCGAACGGGTGTGTGTGAAAGAATACTCTTTCGCAGAGATGACATAATCGGTTACTCAGATGGTCATTGCGCCTTTGGCGCGATCACGAAAAAGAAGGTTCAGAAGGTCTAGCAGGCTTAACAGGTTCAGGTGGTTTAGAAGGTTTAAAATCATCATACTAAACTTTCTAAACTCTTACAACTTTCTAAACCTTTTCGTGGTCGCTCCAAAGGCGCAATACACAACCAGACAACCGATTCCCGAAAAATGAGCGAATCCCCCCTTTAGGCATCATCTAAAGCATCATGTCACTTTATCGAATCGAAGGGGAAACAATCTGTTGAAAACAATTTCACCTGTCTCTACATGATCTACACTTTCCCCTTCAACTTCGACTTGGACTTAATCTTGGTTTCTTGTTGTCCCGACAGGCACAACCAAACTGGCACTTCATGCCAAAAGCCACTTCCATACCGGCATGATGCGGATTCCGTCAATCTCGCCCTCATCATCCCATGTGACAATCGTACAGTCATGGATACCTTTTTTTTGACGGGCAAATTTGATTGCATTCGTTTCACGGTTAAATGTTGCCGCGTCCGACATCGCATAAGACACTTGAACAAGCCGCTCGCCGTGCGTGCTCCTGTCGCGCACATGGAAGTCCACCTCGGTTCCATCCGCATTGGCGATATAGGAAATCTTTCCGCCTCCGCGCCGCAACGCCATGTACACGATGTTTTCCAGCATCCATCCACGCTCGGCATCGTTTTTTACGCACATCGCCCGGATAAGACCGGAATCGATCAGGTAGTATTTGTCCGGATTCACCCTCTTCACAGCCAGTGAATCCGAAAGGACGGAAACCGGATACACGAGATACGCATCCTTGAACCAGTCGAGATAGTCGGCGACACTCTCGCGGTTGGCCGGGACGGAAAGGTTCTTCAGAACGCCGGAAATGCTCCGCGTTGACGTTTTGCGTGCGTAATTGTGGAAAAGATATTCAAGCGTATATTTGAGAGCCTGGACGCTTGCCACTTTATGACGCTCGATGATGTCTCTGTAGAGAACCGCATCGACATACTCCTGAAGCATAGCCGCTCTCATTCCGGACGAAACATCCTGCACATCGGGGAATCCGCCGCGTTCCGCGTAATCGGACATCGCCTTGCGCAGAACCCCTTTCTCCCTGGCCGTGAAACCGGCTTTCGGCACATCGCTCAGTATCCCGTTGAACCGCAGATATTCGGGAAAGGAAAGCGGGAACACCTCTATCGGCAAAGACCGTCCGCGCATCTGCGTTGCAATCTCCTCCGAAAGCAGTTTTGAAGATGAACCCGTAAGGCAGAGCTGGACGTTCGGAGAATCGACAAGGCGCCTGGCGTAGGATTCCCACCCATCCACACACTGAAGCTCGTCCAGGAAATACCACACCTTGCCGTCGGCAAACTCGGGACAAAGCTCTGCATGAACTTCGCCGATGAGATGAAGGTCGTCAACCGTCAATTTCGAAAGCCTTTCATCCTCAAAATTGATATGCACAATTCTCTTCAGAGGAATTCCATCGGCAACAAGACGTTTCATCCGCTCATAGGTCACAAACGTCTTGCCTGTCCGTCGCATACCCTTGACGACTGTCGAAGCACGAAGTTTCTCCACATACTCCACATCCCGCGGAACAACACCTTCCGGAATACCGTCATGGTAGAACTCGCGCATGACAGACAACAATTCTTCTTTCATCTGGCGGCTTCCTTTCTTTTTATGCGCCCATTATATCAGAACCTCTCATAATTGGCAAGCAGCACTTGCCAATTCAACCTCTATTTGGCAGTTTCAGCCTGCCGCCCCTCCTTCCCGCAACCCCCGAAAGCAGGGGATACGGGTAAATCGATTTGATTTCGCATTTTCTATTAACGGATTATATTTGCCGATTTTGAAATTTATACCTATCTCTGGCATATTCAACCCAATCGGCGGCAGGATTTCGCATAGCCGCATCGGCGCTCAATAGTCATTGAGCTGAGAATTAGTCCAAACCGTGTTCTCAGCATCATTAGAAGCGAGAGAATTATTCCGAATTGAATTCTCATTTTGGGCAACAGGTCGAGTCTTCTCGGCACAGGGAACGCTCAAACAGTCAATTCAACTCACAACATAGTCTTACTAATGACGGAAAACACTTCACTGAGGCTTCATGGTGAGACGGCCGCAATCCATGACATGGTTTGATCCGGTCACGCACCTACCGTTGTCCGAACAAAGATAGAGGATGTAGTCGACGACTTCCTGCGGCTCAGCCTGGGTATTGAGGAGCGTCTTCATCCCCGCCATTCCGGGACGCGTCATCACAGGCCCCGGGGTTACGCAGAAGGCGCGAATGCCGTACGGCGCGCCGGCAAGCGCAAGCCCCTTCACAAATGTGAAGAGTCCAGACTTCGCCGTGCCGTACATCGCC
>SUVZ01000307.1 GCA_015061765.1 Lentisphaerota bacterium | reverse complement strand
ATACGCAAGATTGCGTACGTTGCCGCGGTCCTTGGGTAGGATCACGCGGCTCCTCCTTTCAACCGTGCATTGTGCCACGGCGAATAAAAGGTTTTGCCTTTGGGTTAGTAAAGGGTAAAGAGTTGAGAATGGAGAATGCTTCGCCCACTGGGACGTGTAGGACTGGTGAGACGCGTAGGACAATAAATCAGACAATTCGCAGAATTTATCATTGCCCGGATCCTCATCTGCCCCTCCTGCTAAATTCAAGCAATCATCAGTCGCACCTGTCCCACATGTCTTACACGTCCCACTGTTCAAATTCAGGTGCGAAGCACCCTTGCCCACACCTATCATTTCTACACGATCTACACGATCTACACGGTTAAAAATCCCGACTCACCCACACCCAACTCAAAACTAACCTTCAGGCCATTCGGCAGGCTTTCTGCAAGCAAAACCCGCCTCTATCAAAGATCATTCATCGCTCCAAGCGATATAGCCGACTTCCCTTGCCCTCCATCGGCTGAAATTCAATGCGCCATATTATACGCTTTCCGCTTCAATATGACAAATCCACATCTATAATCCGTTTAACAACTCAACTCTTTTCTTCCTTTCATTGTCTGGTTGCTGATGTGAAAAATGTTAGGCAATGCTCTCTATCACTCGGATCATCTGATCGTACTGGACATTGTCGTTTTTATCATAACGGCTATTCCATGATTTGAAACCATTAGCCTTGTAGAAATCATGCAGCTTCATACGCTCAGTTTCTCGTTCTATAAGAACAAGCTTGCCACCGATTAAATCTTGTACTGCTCGCAATTTATCTAAAGCCACTTCCAATAAATCTCGTCCTGAAACCTGATATTGACGCTGAATAGCATAATTCTTCCCAATTTGCGCCAGAAGAAAAACAGATGCCGTATAATTACCCGTCTCTTCATTCACCTCTGAAAATCTGGAAATCAACCGACGATTTGTCGAGGATAGACAACTTGCGGGAATTGTAAAAGGTTTTACCAACAGAGTGAAATAACCAATAACCTCGGCAATATCCTCATCCACAAGCACGTAGGTTATAGAAGATTTGAGTTTTGTCGCCTGAAGAGCTTTATTTCGGATAAAGTCCTCAACCTCTTTGTTAAGCGGGATTGAAAATTGAGCCAAGGTTGATGACAGAACTCTATCACCGACCTTCTTTGCTAATTTATCAATTCGCCAAACCGTGAGATTTCTCATTTACGAGTTCTCCGAGAGGACGACCATCTATCCTTAAACCGCTTTACAAAAGAATCCTCATCGCCTATTGTCGCATCTGATACAAAAACCACTTTACTCTTGCGAGTAGCGGATTTTATCGGCTGCGACAACATACGCACAAAGGCGTTTGCTGCCTTTGCGTCATCGCAATAAAAGTTCGCTGTTATACTTGATGTTGCCATAATATTACCCACGCTTTCATCTAAAGACATAATTTCTCCGTCAAAAAGCGTCAATATTATATCATTTTCGCGTTGATAATGATAGACGCGACAGATGCGAAATTTCTGACGTTGTGCGCGATCCCTTGCGCCAATCCCTTGTTGTCATTGGCGCGATTTCTGAATTAAGCGTCATACGCTGATTCGCGTACGCGCACCGCCTTGCGGCCCCTTCGGGCGATTGCATTCGCAATCGGATTCCCTCCGAAAGCTTCGCTTTCTGCGGTGCATTTTATGGGTTAGGTTGCCCACCCCATACTCACTCTCACTCCGGAGGGAGCGGCGCGTTGAGGACAACGCGCCCTACCGTTTCATCCGTGGAGAAGCCGACGCGGCTACTTGCGTACCCTTCGGGTTCGACTTCGTCGAAGCTTCCCTCCGAAGGCTGCGCCTTCTTCGGCGCATTTTTCTCGGTACCACATCGGTATATCGTTTCAATCAGTTCTCTTTTCTTCCTTTCATTCTTTAGTTACTGATGTGAAAAATTATGTAATAGCTGGTTCGCGTTCGAGAACCGGGAACGAGACAAACTTAACTCCGTTTTCTCTTTCCTGTTCCTGATAAGCCAACATTCCCTTGAAGTAATCATCAAGAGTTGCGTATTCGGATGCAATCTCACGCTTGATGCGCCAGATTTCCTCCAAGGATTCATCATAAATCATGACAATTCTACTTTCTGAAGCATTTGCGGCGTACATATTTCAGGACATAAAAAGAAGAATAAAGTTCAAAACGGTCAGCAACCGTCTCCCACCATTCCCGCGTAACCATCTGTCACCCAGCAAGCGCAAGGTTATTGGTAGGCAATGCGGTTGCATCGCTGACAACAGTTGTCTCGACATAGACTTTCTTTTTATCCGACATTGCCTTCTCCTTTCTTTTTATGTTTCATATTGTATCAAATTTATCGCACTAATTGACAATCAATTAGCACAACACGTTGCCGCGGTCCCTTGCAGGATCACGCGGCTCCTTCTTTCAACCGCGCTTTTCTGCCACGGCGAATAAAAGGTTTTGCCTTTGGTTAGTTATGAGAGATGAGTAATGAGTAATGAGAGATGAGTGATGGGTAATGAGTGAAGAGTGAAGAGTGAAGGGATTTGATTTAAGACTTCGGACAACAGACTACAGACTTCCATCTGTTCCCATCCCCGACATTCAGTGTGTTCCGTGTATTCGCGGCTGCTGAGGCACCCCTTCGGGGCTGCGGCCTACCGGCCTTGGCTACCTCGGCTCTGCCTCGCTTAGTGGTTCAATCCAACCTTAAAAACACTTCATTTCTACACTTCTGCACGGCTCAACATACCCACACCCAACGTCGCGCCACTCCTACATTTCTACACTTCTACACGGCCAAACTCCCTACACCCAACTCCAAACGCCCGTCCCACTTCTACACGGCTCAGCATGCCGCCAAAACGGACAATACTTACAGATATTTCCGAACCGTATTCCTGCTCACCTTCAAGGCATCGGCGGCTCGGGAAAGATTCTGCCCGTACTTGTCGAAAACTTTTCGAATATGCATGCGCACAGCTGACTCCAGATCATCGCGCATAAATGTCAATGCGCCGCCATTACCGTTACCGTCATCCATCAACCCTGCATTCATTTCCCTGTGTTCATCGAGAAGCGACACGAAATCCATCTCATCGAACACGGTCGCCCGTTCCAGCAGATTCAGCAGTTCACGCACATTTCCGGGATAGTCATATCCCATCAACACCGCGATCTGCTCCTCACTCAAATGCCGCTTATGATGCTGAAGCCACCATCCATCGGCAATATCGCGTATGTCCTCCTTGTGCTCGCGCAATGACGGAACCCTCAACTGAACGACATTCAGACGCTGAAAAAGATCGGCTCGGAATTTCCCTTCGCGCACAAACGCCGGAAGATTGCGGTTCGTTGCGGTGATGAGCCTCACATCCGATTCTATCTCCTCATCCCCGCCAATACGCATGAAACGTCCACCTTCAAGAACCCTGAGAAGCGTCCCCTGCGCCTCAAGCGGCATCTCCCCGATCTCATCGAGGAAAAGCGTGCCGCCGTTCGCCAATTCAAACAATCCTGGCCGCCTTTTGTCCGCACCGGTGAAAGCCCCTTTTTCATGTCCGAAGAAACGGCTTTCAAGAAGATTCGGCGTCACACTCGCGCAGTTGAATGCATAAAACGGCTCGTTCCTCCTTTCGGACTTGTTATGGACCTGAAGCGCAACAGTCTCCTTCCCCGTGCCGCTTTCGCCAATTATCAGAACACGCGCATCAGAATGCGCAGCCACCTTATTGATACGCTCCTGCAGCCTGCGCATTGTCGAACTTTTCCCCACAAGTTCGCGTCCCCGGTAACGTCGGTAATGAGACACTAGCCTCTTCGCGTCCGAAGACCACGCAGATTCGTTCACGCCATTCGCAAGATAACCGACAACCTCCGAATACGACTCCTCGTCCTGATAGTTCCGGTAGGCATACATCGACGCATCAATCAGTTCGTGATAGGCCTTTACAGCCCCAGTAGGGCGCTTCGCCTCAATCGCATACGGCCGCAACGAAGAAACATCAACATTGAAAACCGCCGCCACAGCATCAAGAAGATCCCCTTCAACCACTCGTGCGTCAAGAAGCCCCGAAAACATCTCCTGCACGGCACACTCCATCGGAATCCCACTGACCCAACTTATCTGGACTCCGCGCTTTTTCAGCTTTGCCAACGCAAACGCCAATTCTTTCGGATCTCCGGCAAGAGACACGCCAATGACATGGACCCGCCTATAACACGTCGGCAGGCCACCCAAAAACTCCGGCAGTCTCCGCCTGCTCACACCTCGCACATCAGCCATGCCTCCAAGGGCCTTCAACACCGCTGCCGCAGCAACGGAATACTCCTTCCATCCCCAACCAGTCAAAATAAGCGTGTTCTGCATGGATGCCTTTCTCCTTTCGCATACATGGTATCATATTCGAACTTAAGGTTCAAATATTGAACGCTTCTTTCAGAAACTGGAATCATCAGGACACAGATCTACTACACACCAATCCCGCCCATCATCATACTTGATGCGGTCCTCCCGAACATTTAGATGCTTGCTCTTCATCCTCATTGGGTCTGATCAACCTCCCGTGGCACGGTTTGGACAATTGTACCTATCACCCTCAGAGCCTGTACTGTCTCCCGTACGTCATGGACGCGCACTGCGGACGCACCATTCATCGCCGCCCAGACGGCAATCCCGAGATTGCCGCCGAGGTTCTTTCCGGTGACCTTCTCCCCGGTAAGTTTCTTCACCAGCCTTTTCCTGCTCGCACCCACGAGTACCCGCGCCTTCTTCGCCAGCTCCGGCACAGACCGCAAAAGCTCAAGATCCTCCTCCCTAGTCGTCCCAAACCCTATCATCGGATCTATGTATATCCGTGGGGACAGACCCTGCAACCGTGGGGACAGACCCCACGCAGATGCAGGCACAACAAGCTCTATTTGCGGATTTTCAGTTAAAATGCCCGACATTTCCTCAATTGGTTCAGGATACACGCAATTGATGATCCGCGCCCCGTATTTAACGGCAAGCCTCGCCGTCTCTGGATGATACGTATCTACGCTTATGG
>SUVZ01000306.1 GCA_015061765.1 Lentisphaerota bacterium | reverse complement strand
GTGAAATCCGGGGGATCCTGACCGAATGGCGCAGACAGCGAAGTCCTGATATGCCCTGATCAATCAGCAAAAGAGTTCGCAATGAACAGACTGGGAACCATCTTGTCCATTCGCTTCGCCGCAATTATGACAATGGGTTGCGCATTGCGTCAATGTGCCTCCAGCCAATTGGACCCAACCCCGACCGACACCTCGAGCGGGACGCCAACGTCCATTGCTCCAGACATTTCACGCACTGCGATCTCCTTGACCTGCTCCACCTCGTCACGGGGAACATCGAAAAGAAGCTCGTCGTGTATCTGGAGCACCATTCTCGCCTTCAGACCGGCATTCTTAAGCGCCTTCGACACCCTCACCATCGCAATCTTGATGAGATCCGCCGCCGTACCCTGAACAGGGGTGTTGATCGCATCGCGCTCCGCAGCCATCCGCGCGGTCGCGTTGCGCGAGTTGATGTCGCGGAGGGAGCGCCTCCGCCCCGTAAGAGTGACCGCATACCCGGTCTCCCGCGCTTTGGCTATGGCGTCGTCCATGTACCTGCGGACGGCCGGATAGAGCTTGAAGTAGGTGTCTATCAGCTCCGCCGCCTCCGTGCGCGTGATCTTAAGGCGCTGGGCAAGGCCAAAGGCGGATATTCCGTATATGATGCCAAAGTTCACCATCTTGCACTTTGATCGCTGTTCGGGCGTCACGGCCTGCGGAGAGACGCCAAACACACGCGCTGCCGTGTCGCGGTGAATGTCCTCGCCGCGCGCAAACGCGTCCTTCATGGCCTCGTCGCCGCTCATCGCCGCCATCAGACGCAACTCGATCTGCGAATAGTCGGCCGACACAAGGAGGTGGTCGGAATCTCTGGGCACGATCGCCGCGCGGATGTTCTTTCCCCGCTCGGTGCGGACCGGTATGTTCTGGAGGTTGGGTTCGCTCGACGAAAGCCGTCCGGTCTCAGTCAGCGACTGTGCGAACACGGTGTGCACACGCCCATCCTTGGGATCAATGAACTGAGGAAGTTTCTCCACATAGGTGGACTTCAGCTTCGCACACGCCCGGTATTCAAGAATGTCAAACACGACAGGATGCAGCCCGACGATGCTCTGGAGCGTCTTCTCGTCCGTCGACCAATGCCCCTTCGTGGTCCGCTTCACGCCTGTAGGATCAAGCTTCATCCTGTCGAAAAGCATTTCGCCTATCTGCTTCGGGGAATCGACGTTCATGCCGGGCTCCCCATAGGACATGATGGACTTCAGAAGTCCCTGTATCTCCCGGTCGAGAGACACTCCATACGCACGAAGGGCGGAGACGTCAATGTTGACGCCCGTAAACTCCATGTCCGAAAGCACCTCCATCAACGGCTCTTCGCAATCCTCCAGCACATTCAAAAGTCCGGCATCCTTGACGGCTGGACGCAGCACGTCCTCCAACCTCAGGGTGACGTCCGCATCTTCAGCGGCATAGTCGAGTATCGACTCTGGCGCCAGCTCACGCATGTTCTTCTGAAGCTTGCCGCGTTCCTTCATCCCTATCAAATCCTCGATCGGGATCGGAACATAGTTCAGCCGTTCGCGCGCCATCGCATCCATGCTGTGTCGCGCTGCAGCATCCAGCACGTAATGCTCAAGCATGGTGTCGTGCACAGTTGGACCGAACTCTATGCCGTAGCGCCTGAGCACCGTCATGTCATACTTTGCGTTCTGTGCGACAAGGGTCTTGGACGGATCGGCAAACGCCTTCGCAAACGTCTGGACGAAATCGCGGGCATTGACCGCGTCTCCCGACGCAAAAGAGAACAGATCGCCCCCCACATACTGCTCCTGAGGCACCGCAACATACCACGCCTTGCCAGGCTCTGTGGCGAAACTCATACCGACAAGATCGGCGGTCCTTGAGTCGGTACTGGTGGTCTCCGTGTCAAACGAGAAGCGCGGAGCCGCTTCAAGCACGGCAGCAAGCTCTCTGGCCTGCGCCAGTGTAGTGACAAGCCTGTAGTCATGCGGAACGTCGCGAAGCGTCTTGAACTGTTCGCCGATTTCAGCGCCGTCCGTCCGCGAATTCCCCGACGCCCGCAAGTTCACCGGCGACAGATAGATCCCGAACCGCTTCGCCAGATTGTAAAGCTCATACTTGATGCAGACATCCGTCAGCCGCTGGACATCCGGCTGCTTGAGCTCGCAGAAGCGCCAATCCATGTCGATAGGAACATCCGTGCGAATAGTGGTCAGAAACTTGGAGAGTTTCGCATCCCCCATCCCGGCCCTCACCCTGTCGCCAAGGTTGCCGGGAATCTCAGCCGCATGGGCGAGCATGTTCTCAACTGTGCCCCATTTGGCAAGCAGCCGCTCGGCCGACTTTTCGCCGATGCCCTTGATTCCCGGAATGTTGTCCGCCGCATCGCCTGCAAGGGCGAGATAGTCGATCATCTGCTTCGGATCCGAAAGATGCCAGTGCGTCAGCACCTCCTCCACGCCAAGAACCTCCGAGGGCAATGCGCCGCGCCCCGGACGGAACAGCTTTATCTTTTCAGTCACGAGCTGGGCGGCATCCTTGTCCGGCGTCACCACGAATATCTCGTCGAAGCCGTCAGCCGCGGCCTTCGACGCAAGCGTACCGATTATGTCGTCCGCCTCATAGCCATCCTTGCGCATTACGGGGATTCCGAGAGCCTCCGACACCTCAAACGCATACGGGATGTTCGCTGCCAGATCCTCCGGCATCTTCTGCCTGCGCGCCTTGTACTCCGGATACGTCTCATGGCGGAACGTCTTACCGTCCGGATCCATGGCCAACACGGCATGTGTCGGCGATTTCTCCTTGAGGATCGCCATCACGCCATTCACAAAGCCGAGAAGCGCAGACGTATTGAGTCCGGAGTTCGTGAGCCTGGGCTTGTTGAGAAACACAAAGTGCCCTCTATACAGGAAGGGCATGAGGTCAATTACGCAGAGAGTCTTCATTACCGCTTGGCGTTGAGATTGAACTTGCATGTTACCTTGGTGAACTTGCCCACTTCGGACTGGATCTCAAACTCGTCCGACACGCGCTTGGAGTTCGGCAGGCCCATTCCTGCACCGAAGCCCATTGAACGGATCCAGTCGTTCGCCGTGGATGCGCCGTCCCTGCAGGCCCATTCTATGTCGGGGATGCCAGGTCCGCGATCCTTGGTCTTGATCGTGATCGTATTGTCATCGAGTATGAACGTGAGGATCCCGCCGTGCGAGTGTATGCACACGTTTATCTCGAGCTCGTATGCGGCGATCGCAACACGACGCGCGATGGTGCGGTCGATCTTGCGCTCCTTGAGTATCTGCTTTATCTCGTTAGCCGCACGCCCTGCGCTGCTGAGATCATTGTGCACGACGGCGAACTCCTTGCGGAAGTAGTTCTCGCTCGTAACGTGCTCCGGCGCGTTGGACGCCGCGCGCGCCGCCTTGCGCTCAAGCTTGCGTATCTCGACCGAAAGCTCATAGAGCAGCGCCTTCATCACGTCGCGCTGGGATATGATGCCGACGAGCTTGCGTGACGAGTCCAGCACGGGAAAACGCCCGTAGGTGTAGTTGTTGAAATACCTCAACGCATATGCGAGCGGCATCCCGGCCTCAAGCACCACAAGATTGCTCGCCATGTGGTCTTCGCACTTGTCGCCGATCCAGCCGTTATCCAGGGCGTTGATGATGTCATTCACGGACACAATGCCGAACAGCCGGCCTTCCTCCGACACTGGCACGCCCGATATGCGGTTCTCTCGCATTATACGCTGGGCCTCACGCATGGTGGTGTCCCGCGCAATGGATATCACGGTGCGCTTCATCACATCGCGCACCTTGAAGCGCTGCAGCAGCTCCATTATGATCACGGAGCTGTCGCCGCCGAGCGCGGTGGCGTCGAGAGGCGTCTTGGCGAGGATTTCGTCGTCCTGCCGCTGCTCGCCCCGGATGATCGTTGGATTATAGGACACCATCAGCCCCTGTTCTCCATTTCAAGCGCGTCATGGAGCTTCACGCACGCATCATATTTCGAAAGCGGAGAAGACACCAGCGGGATGTGCAGGTCGTCTGCGACTTTGAGCATTGTCTCGGAGAGTGGCTTTGCGTTGTGCACAACCACGCCCATCGCGCCCACGATGTGCGCTGTACGAATCGCCTGGTCGCTCGCGAGCGACGTGAGGAGAAGCGGATCGTCCGCATCGAAGAGAAGAACGTCGCTCATCAGGTCGTTCGCGACCACCGCACCGACGGCGCGAGGGCTCGCACCGTCTCCGGCCATCAGCTTGCCGTTGAGAACCTTAACAACATCTGCTATCGTCATTCAGAATTCCTCCTTGTTGTATGTCACGATTATACCATATATCTTCAGCCCCTTTTCAGGAATTTCAAACAGTTCTCCGAAAATGCTTTTATCTCCTTTTCGGTTTCTGAGACGGTCTGTTTGTGGTATACTTTCCCGCCGATGACAGTCAAGGAACATTATGTGGAGCTTGCGCCTAAACTCGTCAACTGGCTTGTAGCCACTGGCTCGACCTATGCGCAATCGTGCGACATTGTCCAGAATACGTTTCTGAAGATATGGAAGATGCGCGACGCCTTGATAGATGACGATGCATCCGTCTCCGGTCTTGCATTCACCATCGCACGCAATCTCCGCAAGAATGAAGTGCGCGATTCGAGGCATCTGGTGTTCACCGATTCCATTCCCGAAGATGCAGGCACGGTCAACGCCCCTGCGACCACCCCCTCCGACACCAAATATCTGCGGGAACGGCTGGTTGCGGCCTTTGCTCGCCTTCCACCCCTTCTCCGTGAGGCATACACACTTTTTCAGATCGCGGAGATGTCCATATCAGAGATATCCAGGACTACCAACGCCACGGAATCTCTGGTAAAGGTGCGCATTCACAGGGCAAAAGGCAAGCTCCGCGAGATGCTTGCAGACCTGAAGGTCTAGACCGGCGCGCGCACTACGGAGAAACGGCGAGACATCCCCGCCGTTTCTCTAGGTTCTGCGCCTATATATTACGCAGACATTAACGCTATCCAAGGACAAGCCTCAGCTCACGACTTCAGGCGTGACCGGCCTGTCGGCAAGCTTCTGCGGCTCGGCTTTCTCTGCCGCAACCTCGGGCTTAGCCGTCTCCTTGTCGCCCTCTTCCTTGCCCTT
>SUVZ01000305.1 GCA_015061765.1 Lentisphaerota bacterium | reverse complement strand
TGGGGGGGGGGGTAATAATTTATTAACTTTCATTGCAACGGTTTCTGCGATGTTCCTTGTTGGAGAAATGCACGCCGCCGGGCCGTGGTATGTGGATGTTAACCATCCGAACGCAGCTGATACGAATGTAGAAGGGCGCGGTACTGAGGCTTTGCCGTTCAAGACGATTCAGGCGGCATTGGACAATTCCTCCTTTGAGGCAGGTGATACAGTATATGTAAAGCCTGGTGTTTACAATGAGGGAGGGAAGAAGGATGAACTTGCCAACAGTATGTCTAATCGCGTCTATATTACAAAGAAGGTTCATCTCAAATCTACGGGAAACAGGGGAAATACCTTCATCGTTGGTCGCCACGCGAACACTTTTGTTGACGATAAGAATCTTGGTATCGGTCCAGATGCCATTCGTTGTGTTTGTGTTAAAAATGCACCGGATACCGTAATAGAAGGCTTTACCTTGATGGATGGCGCGACAGCATCCACAAATAACTGTGAATCCGCACGTGGAGGCGGTATCTATGTGTATGCGGTGCCATCTCCAAGAAACGTGTATCTTATAGATTGCGACGTGGTTAATTGCATGGCCAGAGCCGGTGGAGGCATGTATGGTGGTGTCGCTGTGCGCAGTCTTTTCGACCGTTGCGGTGCTTGGGATACTGGAGCGGGCTTTTCGTCATGTTGGGGGTTTGCTTGCGTAGTGACAGGGTGTTTTAATAAATATCCAGTAACCTACAATGTCATTGCGGTGAATTGTACTATTGCCCTCAATAAGAACGGTGTGTTGGCGAACTCCAGTACAAGTGCCTCCTACAACTGTGTAATTGCAGGCAATGAAGGCGTCGAATACGTCGGAGATAAGAGTGCAAGCATCTGGAAGAACTCTACACGGACGGCAGACCAAGGAAAGTATCAGGTGTTTTCGCCCGCAACATACGACTGGCGTCTTGTTGAGGATGCCGCCGCCATAGGACTTGGCACAACGAACTGGTGGTCGTTGCTTGATGGAATACCGAAAGATTATCTTAAATATGACTATGCCATGAATGAGTGGGCTCCAGACGAGAACGGCGTTGTGAATGCAGGTGCGGTGCAGACAATTGCAAAAGCCGCCACCGCACGGATTGAGTTCTCTGATGATGTCGAGATTGACGGTCGCGCGTGTACGTCTGCTCAATGGCTCTGCTCCGATGTTTGGCCCGTGCAGTATTTAGTTCGGCCAATTGTACCGGACGACTCGAGTTTCTACTGCTACAGCCGCTCGAAGCTGACAAACAACAACTGGGAGCCTACGCTTGTCTATACAGAAATGAACGGGATGCTGCGTATCACGCTGCCACCGGTCTCGTCAACGGCTTCTGTAACCTACACGGCGCAATATGCTGGGGCTGAGATATGGGTTGATCCGTCGTCCGACGGGTCGGACATTTACGGCGACGGTACGGAGGCAGCCCCATACCAGACGCTGCAAAAGGCCGTCAATTCCGTCGATACGAACTATACGATCATTCACGCGAAGCGCGGAGAATATGCGTCCGGTGGTAATGTATGGAGCAATCTTCTCTGTCGTGTCGACTTCTACACCGATAAGAACGATACGTACATTCTTCTTCGCGCTGAGGAAGGACCGGAGGTGACAGCGATCTGTGGCGCAGCAGATCAGACGAAACTTGACGATGCCGGCGAACCCGGATGCGGTCCCGCCGCCGCGCGTTGTGTGCTGCTTGGACATTACGCGGCGGTTCAAGGTTTCACACTCAAAGATGGTTGTACGCTTGATCGTGACGCTGTGACGTATGGCGACGGTTCCGACTACGGCAAGAACGGTGCGGCGGTTTACCAGAATCTCAATTCATTTCGCCCGCTAGGACAGATTCTAGATTGCGTGGTGACAAACTGTGTAGGTGTGAATTCTGTCATGTTCTGGGGATATGCGAACAGATGCAGGCTTGTAGGCAATGTCTCTCGAAGCACTTTGTTCAATAGAGGTGTCCAGTCTGCATGTCTTGTACATAACAATACATGCCTTGGCTATCTGAATAATAATACATACACCTTCATGTCCACTTTTGCTGAAAATGCAAAACATGTTGATGCCACGGAGTTTATCAATTGGTATGGCGTTTCCTACGTATACGATTCGGTGTTTGACGGAGGTGCCGTACGTCGCACTGCAAAAGCTGACATCGGAAATTTCGTGTGGCGGCAAGATAGCACGAATAATCTCGCCCTGACCTCAAGTAACGTCGATCCGCTTCTGGCGAGTCCTGCATGTGGCGACTTTAGGCCGTTCTTCTATTCGCCGGTAATCGGCGGATGTCCGACAGACAGCGCGTTCTACGCCTATGTCGGTTCCGATTTTTCGGGTGGGCCGCTTGCGATTTCGGCTGATGGAAAATTGACCGCCGGGTGTATGCAGAATGATTTTCCATCCTCTTATATGTTGACGGCGGCTGATGGAAGTTCTGTTACCAATGTTTTGGAAAAAGGAACCTCGGCGACGCTGGATATTCAACAATCGCCATCCGCATCGACAGAACGCTGGTGGAAGGGGACTGTAGAATTGCATGAAGGTTCACTTGACATAAATTGGGATGCAAAGGATGGCTATTGTTCGTTCTCTGTATCGGTTGTCGACGCTGGAACATTGACGATAACGCTGGATGGAGATGTCCTCGATGAAATTTCCACTTCAGATGGTACTCAAACATACAGATTCACGAATGCTGGAAATTCTCATAAGCTTGGGTTCGAATTTTCGGGCAAAGGAACGGCTATGCTTTCTGAATTTCAGCACCATACGTCGTTTAGAATCACAGTAAGGTAAGAAGAAAGGAATTGTAAAGTGAACAGATTGTTGAACATTGCGGTTCTGACGTGCGTTGCGACGTGTGCGTTGTCCGTATCCGGCAGAACTGTGCGGGTGTCGGAGTTCGGATTTGATGAGAATGACTCCACGTGCTTCTTACAGGCAGCGATAGATTCGGGAGCAGAGAAGGTGGTGATTGACGCCCGTCATTGGATTACGGAACCGTTGCGGGGACGTTCGAATCAGGAGCTGTTCTTTGAAGACGGTGCAATTGTGGAGGCGAAAAGAGGCGCGTATCTGGACAGGAACGATTGTGTATTCACATTTGCTGCCTGCAGCAACGTGGTAATCGGCGGTAAAGGTACGGTTCGCATGCATCACGGCGATTATCTTAAACCGCCGTATGTCAAAGCAGAATGGCGCCATGCGATTAACATTATCGGCTCTTCGCGTGTTCGGGTGTGGGGGCTTCGTTTGCTGAATACCGGCGGTGATGGCGTATATGTCGGTGGATTGTACAGGCTCAGCGCTCGGAAATACAAATTGTCCGGCATTGTTCCAAATTGTAGAGATATTTGCCTTGAAGATCTCTATATCGACACAAATGTCCGGCAGGGACTTAGTGTTACCGCAGTTGATGGATTTGTCGCAGAACGTTGTGTTTTTAAGAACACGAAAGGCTTGCCGCCGCAGGCGGGAGTCGATTTCGAGCCAAACAAGACAAATAATCTCATGCGCGGAATTTTGATGCGTGATTGCGTGTTTGAAAACAACATGGGGCATGGCATAGAGCTGGCACTCGGTCATAACGAGGCAGGGAAATCTGTTCCGTTCGATATGACATTTGAGCGTTGTCGTACCATTGGAAATGCAACTGGTGTGACAGTGCACAACACCCGTCCTGACAATACAGAAGTAGGCGGAAAGCTTGTGTTCAAGGATTGTTCGTTTGAACACCCACGCTACACGGCATTGGCGATCAATGTATCTTCGAAGCGTCCGTTTGATTGCCAGTTTATCGACTGCCGCGTTGTTGAACGGAATGCGGAAGGTGCCTATGTGGCAACAGCAATTGATGACAAGTGGATTGCCGACAATATCTCTTTTCTTGCAAGCGATTCACTTGTGCCGAAGTTAAAGCCGCGACCTGATTTCTCCCGTGCGAATGTCAATGACTCCTGCCCCGGCGAGATGGTCAAACTGTCAAATATTCGCTTCCGTAATCATTCTCGTTTCGTATTCTATGCGGATTCGAAACGGAAGGTGAATTTCGTATGGAAGCAGAATCCCATTGGAAAATGTGCCAAGTTGATCTCTGGCGAAGTGCAATTCACAGATGTAGACGGCAAGGTCATAGCCTCCAATCCTCTTCCAGGGAAAGCGAAGGAGACTTTGACATTTGATGCTCCATGCTCCGGATTCTACTTCCTTGATGCAAAACACAGTCGCTTGCAATTGACTTTGCTGGAATCTGATGCGCCGATTGCCGCCGATCTTAGCGATGATTGGCGTAATGCTATCTGCTCGACAGGGGAGATGTATTTCTATGTGAGAGAGAAATCCCCTAAATTCGCTTTCTTTGCGACTGGTGACGGTGGAGAATCTATAGGCATGGAAATCTTTTCTCCGTCCGGACGCAGTGTGTTCAAGCGTCCATCCATATGTTCGTGGTTGGGGCATGTGGAACAGGCTGATGCGGAGTCTGGATTATGGAAGGTCAGGTTCAGCAAGCCAGAAAAAGGTTCGTTTGAGGATTGGCGATTTGACATTACAGGCATCGAGGGACATGTCTTTCTGTCGTCGAAGAAATATTGGAGTTTTAAATGAAGAAACTTGTATTGATTTTCTCTCTGATTTCCTTTGCGGCGGTTGTCGCAGAGCCGCCGCTTATGATGGTTCGCTTGCGCGCACCGCATACGGCGTCGGATGGGCAATGGGCGAAGACGTTCAAGGCGTTGAATGAGAACCGTGGAGCTTGTGACGAAGTATGGTTCTCAACTGGTATCGGCTTCCCGAAAATCGAATGGCACAGGGCGCATGTGAAGCGTCTCGCAAAATACGCAGATCAGCTTCGCTCCGTAGGCATCATTCCCAGTCTGCAGTTTCAGGCTACGCTTGGCCATCAGGACAAGGTGACTCTTCAGGAGGGGATAGAGGGTAAAAGTTGGGGCGGCTTCACCGGGCGTGGCGGACTCGAATGCAGGGCCTGCAACTGTCCGCGCCAGCCAAAGTTTCTCGCTTATATCCGGGAGATGGCTCGCCTGTATGCGTCGTTCATGCCGGGGAGCGTATGGATCGACGACGATCTTCGAATTGCAGGACACGCTCCCGCTTCTCCTTGGGACAAGG
>SUVZ01000304.1 GCA_015061765.1 Lentisphaerota bacterium | reverse complement strand
CGCGCACCGTGACCAGACGCGCACGGTATGCACTCTCGTCCATGCCCAGCTTCTGGGCCATTTCGCGGACCTTGGAGTTGTAGCCATGCAGATTCGGCGGTCCGATGAGCTCACCGGTCACGCCGCACCTGACCACGCATCCGAACTGACCAGACGGCGGCTCCACATCCATCTCTTCGGCGGTGTAGTAGTCGCCGAGGTGCGTCGAAAGGATATGCGCATCAAGAGCCTCTTCGGAAAAGCAGGAGAAGCCGCACGCCTTGCACACATGGAACTTGACCTGAGGATCCTTCGGCGTCACCTTCACGTGGCAAGCCTCGGGATGGTCAAGGAAGAACCACGCAATCTGCTTGAGCGGATACGCGATGCCTCCGGTCTGGATCTTGCGGATGATGCCTCCAAGATCTTTCTGACCGGGAAGAACGCGGATTTCTGCTTCCAGCGGCTTGATGAACTCGCGCTTGACGAATCCTCGCCTTTCAGGTTTCGCGCCGCCGAACTGGCGGGCACCCTTCCCGTCACGGTTGAACGGCTTTCCCTGCTTGAACTCTCGTTTGTTGGAGAGACGGTCCCCAGACGGCTTTGGTCCGTCAAAGCGGCGTGGTGCGCGACCTTCGCGAGGTACACGCTCCTCATCCTGATCGCGAAACCCGCCGTGCCCGGTCTTCGCCACAACCCTGTCGCCCGCCGTCCAAGACGGCGCAAAGTCGAACGAACCGAGTCCGCTAAGGTCTATCGCCTGATTCTGTCCGTTATCTTCCGCCATGACCATTCCCTCCTGAAACGGTTTTGTTACTTCTTTACCGCAGGCTTCGCTTCCGCGGGCTTCTCTGCGGGCTTGGCCTCGGTCTTCTTGATGTCGACGGCCTTCTTCTCGGCTGCGATCTTGTCCGCAGCCGCGTCTGCAGCGTCGAAAAGCGAGGCGGATTTGCGGTTCGGATCATAGCGCTTGATCATCTCCGCCAGATTCTTCGCGCGAGAATCTGTTGAAGCCTCAAGTTTCTTGAGAGCGCCGTCCTTATCTCCGCCCAACGCCATGCAGCGAGCGACACCAAGCGCCGCCGTGGCGGAAACGGGAAGATTCGTATTCGCGGCGAGCGCCTCGAACTCCCTGCTCGCCTCGGCGATCTTGCCTGCTCCCTCTAGTGCGTATGCACGGCCAAGCTTCGCAAGGGAGCCGAACGAATCGTCATCACCCGCAGCGGCAATGCAATCACCGTACACCTTCTCTGCCTCATCCCAGCGTTCACCATCAAGATAGCACTTCGCCAGACGAAGCTTAAGAGCAGGACCCGTCGCCGTACCGCCGAATTTCGCGACAGCCTCCTCGAGTTCGTCGGCATTGAATGCGTTCACGACTGCACTGTTTGCGGCGGCCGTGCGGCCTGCTCGCCAGTTCTTGAATGCGTACCATCCCGCCACGCACACACCGGCGACCAACAGAAGCGTCACAGTGGAACGGCCTTCCTTAACCCACCAGTCCCACACAGGCAGGAGTTCCGGAGCCTTCTTGACCCAGCCGGGCACTTCATCTGTGACGGGTTTGCTGTTATTCTCTTTGCTCATGTTTCTTTACTCGTTTCTTCGTTGTATAGGTTCTGCCACTGGTCGAGAACCTTTTCAGACCTGCCTTCGGCGCGGACGACAATCCTGTTGAAGTCGAGCGCGTCCGGAAAATCCCTATTGTATATGAAGCGGCGCCTGCTTCGCTCCGGCGGCTGGGAAAGACGCTTCACGGAATCAAGCATCAGCACGGAAAGGAAATAGGTCGCCTTCGGAATCTTCAGCGAACTGAGCATCGTACCCATTATTTCGCGGTTCCTGCCCGGCTCGCTCAGGGCCCATGCCGCATAGAGGACGGCGGCGCGAAGTCCGTTCATTACTTCGTAGTTCTGCTTCGCCATGGCGGTTTCGTAACGGTCAAGCATTGCCAGATACTTCCAGACGCGAGACTTGCGTCCGCCATCCCTTTTGATGAACTCGGAAAGCTCCGGAAGCAGATCGCCCATGAGACCATACTCCCACATCATGCGGAACGCGGCCTCCGACTTTCCGTACGGGAAAAGGCGGAACACCTCTTCGCACACACGCGGCGCACTGGCGGAGAGTATCATCGAATGAAGCTTGCGGATGGCCTTCTCCGTATCCTTCTCGATCTTGAAGTCGAGACGCGACGCAAACTTTATCGCACGCATCATGCGAACCGGATCCTCGCGGAAACGAATCATAGGGTCGCCGATCGAACGGATCACCTTCTTCTCGAGATCCTTGAGCCCTCCGACCCAGTCGATGACCGAGAAGTCGCGGATGTTGTAGAAGAGACCGTTTACGGTGAAGTCACGGCGATAGGCGTCGGTCTCAGGCGTGCCGAACGTATTGTCCTCGAATGGACCTTCGGCGGCATGCTCGATGATCTCGCCAACGGTCTGCGAATTCTGGCGGAACGTCGCCGTCTCGATCACCTTCTGCCCGAAGCGCACATGCGCCAGACGGAATCTGCGGCCAATCAGAAAGCAGTTGCGGAACGCATGCTTCACTTCATTGGGCATCGCACTCGTTCCGACATCGAAATCCTTCGGCTTCCGGCCCAAGAGAAGATCGCGCACACCCCCTCCGACAAGGTATGCCGTGTATCCAAGACTGTCCAGACGATATAGCACACGAAGCGCATCCCGATCGATATTCTTGCGCGAAATACAATGATCAGGACGCGCCCGTATCACAGGCTCGCTTTTCTTGGCCTTCTTTCTGCCTAAAAATTCAAACATTCGGGACTGAATTATCTCAAAAACGGCTTCAAAAAGCAAGTGCCTATTATGCTTCACGCCGAGTGCCGCTGTTTGCAGTTTGCGCACCCGGCATAAACTACACCTGAGAATCCTACATCACATTGAAATGCCGCCGCCAAGAGCCTTGTAGAGGCTGATCAGGTCCTGCGTGATCTGGCCGCGGGAGACGGTAAGAGCCTCCTCGAGAGCAAGCAGGGAGCGTTGAGCGTCAAGCACGTTGTTGAAGTCCGAAAGACCGTTCTTGTAGAGATCCTGGGAAATCGTTTCGGCATCCTTCGCCGCCTTCACCGCCCCCTTAAGCGACTCGTACCTGTGATACTCCTGCGTGTAGGCCGAATACGCGGAACGGACCTCGCTGAACGCCGTCTGGATCGTCAGCTCATAGTTCAGTGCGGCTTCATCCATGGCTGCCTCCTCCGCCTTCATGTTGGCATAGATGTTTCCGCCCTGGAAGATCGGCCAGGAGATTGAAGGGCCAAGCGAACCGTACACGGAATCGCGGTCGAGAAACTTGCTCATCTTGATCGACTCCATTCCGAGCGAACCGTTCAGGTAGAACTTTGGGAACAGGAAGGACTCCGCGACGCCGACGTGAGCAACCTGGGCGGCAAGCGCGAACTCGGCGGCACGGACGTCAGGACGCGTACGCATCACGTTGAGCGGAATTCCGGAGAGCTTCTTCGGTTCGACGAGCCAGTCGCGATCGATAGGCGTCTGAAGCTGGGAATGCAAAGCGCCCGGCATCGTACCGGCGAGAACCGCAAGCGCGTTCATGTGAGCCTCTTCCTTCGACAGAAGATCCGGAATCGTTGCGCGCGTCTGCTCGACATTGTACTTCGCCTGGTTCACGGCCAGCTCGTCGCCGATGCCGGACTGCATGCGGCTTTTGAGGATGTCGTACGTCTCGGTCTGGAGAACGAGGTTCGCACGTGCGACCTTCAGACGCTCCTGCACGGTGCGGAGCGCAACATACTGACTGCCGATCTCCGAGGAGAGCGTCACCCACGCATCGGCAAGATCGCAATGCGCCTTGGACATGAGCGCGTCCGCCTGCTCAATGCCCCTGCGGACTCCACCGAATATGTCGATCTCCCACGTTGCGTCAAAACCCGTCCTGAACGTGTCGCGGCGCGTATAGGCATTCACTCCGGCGGAACCGTTCTCGCTCACGTGCGCGCGGGAGTGCGACCCTATTCCCGTGATGTGCGGCATGATGTCCGACCACGACCCGGCATAGCGCCAGCGAGCCTGTTCAAGGCGCTGCTGCGCCATCAGGAACGTGCGGTTGTTCGACACTGCGTTCTCTACGAGACTAGAAAGCAGCTCGTCGTTGAACTGGCGCCACCATGTGCGGATATCCTCTGCCTTAAGCTCTGTGCGCGGATCGGCCGTTTCCGGGGCCGGCTTGAACTCCCCCGTCTCGGTGAGATTGGTGGTCATCGGCCAACCGGCGCCTGGCGCCTTGAGGGCGGCTTCATCGACCGTCACTTCGGGTGACTGGAAGTCCGGTCCTACGGCAAGCATCCCGCATCCGGAAATCACACTGACGGCAAGCGCCAGAACCAACATGTCATTTATCTTCTTCATTTTACGAAAGCTCCTTGAGTTTACGTTTGTGAGCGGCCTTTGCCGAGAAATAACCGAAAAAGCGTTTCACATTCTCGCGCCATGTCTGGAACAGAGAATAAAGTCCGGGAACAAGTAATATACCAAAAACCACTGAAGCAAGCATCCCGAAAAATTCGGTCGTGCCCAGGTGATTGCGGCTCGCGGCGCCGGCTCCCGTGGCGATCATCATCGGCAATGTGCCGAGAAGCGTCGTCAATGCCGTCATCAGGAGAGGACGCAGACGCTCGCCGGCTGCGGAACCCGCCGCCTCCACGATGGAGTACCCTTCCGTCTCGCGCTTGTCCTTGGCGAACTCGACGATGAGAATCGCGTTCTTGGAGGCGAGTCCGACCAGAAGCACAAGACCCAGCTGTGCGTAGATCGACAGCGGATACGGCGAACCCGTCGCAAAAATGCCCCAGTACTTCAGGCCCAGCAGCGCACCGAGCACGGCGATGAATATAGAAAGCATCACCGGCAGCGGAATCGTCCAGGACTCATACTGAGCCACCAGGAACAGATATCCGAAGAGAATCGCCAGGACGATGAGGGGGCCAGCAGCACCTTCGTTGCGCGCCTCCTGATAGGAAAGCGCCGCCCACGAATATCCATAGCCTTCGGGAAGCTCCGCATCGAGAAGCTCCTGGACCTCTTTCATGACAGTGCCGGATGCGACACCGGGCGCGGGAAGGATGTTCAGACCGGCCGTCAGGTACTTGTCTCGCGTATAGACCGTGCGCGGCCCCAGTTCGCGCGAAATCGTGCCG
>SUVZ01000303.1 GCA_015061765.1 Lentisphaerota bacterium | reverse complement strand
TGCTCGCAATCCTCATGGCCGTGTTCGGCATGGTGAATGCGATAGGGTAGTTGGGGGATGCGTGAAGAGCAAAGAGCGATGGTTCTAGAAAGAATAAAAGAAAGGAAACAGAAATGAAGAGGGAAGAAATAAAGAAGATCGTCCGTAAGGCAGAGCAGGGCTTTACGCTCATCGAAATCATGGTGGTTGTCGGCATCATAGGCCTTCTGGTCGCGGTGCTGATTCCAAACGTGACGGGCAAGATGAACGAGGCTCGCGTGGCGTCTGCCCGCGTTCAGATCAAGAATGTCGAGGAGGCCCTTGTCGCCTACAGCATGAAGCACGGCGGCAAGTATCCCGATTCGCTTGATGTCCTCACGGAGGAGACCGAGGACGAGGATGCGCTTCTCCAGGGTGGCACCGAAGATCCGTGGGGCACTCCGCTCCAGTTCGAGAAGCGCGGCAAGAAGCGTCCGAAGATCACGTCCGCGGGTCCTGACGGCGAAATGGGCACCGAAGACGACATCACGAACGTCGAGAGCAGGAAGAAGTAATTGCGGAGACCCGCGTTCAGCGGGTGTTGACACCGTGAGGCGCGCCGGTTTTACGCTTATTGAGATTCTGATAGTCGTTGGCATCATTGCGATAATGCTCGCCAGCGCGGTCATGAGCGTAGCTTCCGGGCGCGGCGCCGTAAAGGTGAAGGAGGCGACACGTGGAGTGATCCAGCTCTCGCGCTACGCCTCATCGCTTGCTCTTCTCAGGCAGCGTCCCGTCGTCATTACCTTCCACAGGAAGGGGCGCGTCGAGGTCCGAATATCCGGCGAGACGACCGGTTCCGGCGAGGTGGGCGCCCCTTCCGATCCGATATATCAGGAGGTCAATGGCGAAGTTACGCAAACAGCCGCGGAAGTTGCCGCTGAGGTCGAGGAGGTCGGGTCTGTTGATGCTGCCGGCGATTCGCCTCAGGGGGCGTCGGGTGCGGTCGAGAAGGAGAAAAAGAGCTTTTTCTACACGCGTCAGGCTCTCAATCCCGAAGAACTCGCCAAGGAGGATGCCGAGGGCGAATACGACGGGATTGAAATCAGGGTTGAGGTCCTTGGCGAGGACGGCGAGCCGCTGCCTCCGGAGGTCGCGGCGTCTCTTTCCCTCAGGCAGCCGGAGAGGGAAAAGCCGGTCGTGGATGTCTTTAACAGTCTCGACATCGGCAGGGAGAACGAGCGGAAGGATATGGAGGAATCGGACGGCGAGGAGAAACCTGTGTCCGTTACCTATGAGACGAACGGGAATGTGAACCCTCACAGAATCATCATCAGGCTACAGGATGCGTCAGAGGCTGATGAAGGGTTTGCGATAAACATTTCTCGCAGTGGTAAGGCCACTGTCGGAGACGGTGTGGACGGCGAAGGGAGACGTGGTGATGCCCGTAAACGCCGCCGGTAGATTTCGCATGGGTTTTACGCTCCTGGAGGTTATGGTGGCGACCATAATCCTCTCGCTCGGGCTTGTGGCTCTTCTTACGGCGTTTATGCAGTGCCAGCGGATAATGCGGGCCACGCAGGGGTTTGAGACCGCTCAGTATGTCCTCATGTTGGGTGAGACGCTGTATCCGCTGCCGTCACCAGATCAGGTCTCTGACGATCCGTTGGACAACGAGTTCCTCAACATTGAGGAGACCGAGGCGTTGACGCTCTTGCGCGACCTTGAGCTGGATGACATAACCAAAGAGCGCAGGGATGAACTTGAATACTACACATTTGAACGGACGGTGGACGATATCGACGACGAGGAATTGGCCCGGAGCGGATATCTGTACACCGTGCGAACGGTGATCAGGTGGGGGCATGCAAGGCGTAGCAAGGACCGCAGCGAGACCACGGTCATCACGCTTTGGAGAAAGAAGCGATGAAGAAGGCGTTCACCATAGTGGAGCTGATGCTCGCCGTATTGATACTTTCGATTCTCACCATCGTATCGACGTGGACGTTCCACACGATCATCAGAAACTGGAATCTCGCCACGGAGATGGCCGACAATATGCAGCGCACTGATTACGCTCTCGCGCAGATAACCAGTGCGTTGCGCAGCGCATATTTCCCGACAAGCGGCGAAACCACGGTCGCGGATGGGTTTCAGCTGGAGAACGGTAACGACCGCAATGACCCGGAAGAGTCCGATATGATAGCCTGGACGAAGCTGGGCCCGGCCATCGTAGGACGAAACTCTCGTTTCTCCAAGGCGGCGCACCATGTTTCGATCTATGTCGTGAAGCCGGGCGAAAGCGACGTTGAGGCGTATGAGAATGGAGGACTCGTGTGCGACGTCATCGGCGAGAACAAGTTCCGCCCGGAGGACTTCGATGAAGAGGATCTTGAGAACTGGGACCGTTTCGTCTTGAGCGAGAACGTGCAGGGGTTCGACTGCCGCGTTCTGGACAAGGATCAGCCGTTCGACGCCGACCGCGCCAACTGGCGGGATGTGTGGGATACGTCAAACTGCATCCCGCGCCGTGTTCAGCTGACATTTTGGATGAAGCCACTTGAGGAGGGCAAGGAACCGTATCCGGTCGTGCGGGTTGTAGAGATGCCGCTTTGGGACATATCGCAGAATCCTCTGAAGATCGATTCGTCAGGTATGGACGGGGACAAGGGAGGCAAGAAGAAATGAACATTCGCCGTGGCAGTGCGCTTGTCGGCGCAATCTGGATTCTTGCGGTCCTGTCGGTGTTGATAGCGACATATGCCGTCGACGCCCAGCTCCAGACGCGCATAAACCTGTATCTTCAGGAACGGGTGCGCGTAGATCATCTTACCGATGCCGGCATTGCGATTGCTGAGGTCATAATGCTTGACTACCAGAATGTAACGGTCGACGAGGAGACGAACTACGAGGAGAAGCTTGAAGACGACCGCTGGTACATGGAGAAGGTGGATCTGAAGGATAACCGGGAATGCTCAACCGGCGCGGTGCCCGTAGACGCGCTCAATCCCGGCGGCGGATCGGTCACAGTGAGGATCAAACCCATTGAGGCCAAGTGGAACATCAACAATCTCTATGCTGGTGGCGATTCAAACTTCGCAAAGATATGGGAGGCGATACTGGCGGTGTCCGGCGTACCGGAGGACTATTGGGACGGTATTGTGGACAGCTGGTGCGATTGGCGTGACACTGACGGTACGATGACCGGGGACGGCGGTGCGGAGACCGACTTCTACAAGCTGGCCTACGAGGATTTTGTCGATGGCAGGGATGTGGAGAAGAATGCCAACTACCTTCCGGCATCGCGTGACGGGGAGATTACGGACCTGGACGACCTCATGCATCTGAAGGGCTTCAATGAATATGAGGAGGAGCCGATAAGCGCACAGGCGCTGCTTGACGGCGGAATACTTAATCCGATGGCAGACAGGGACGAGCAGATCGAGGTGAAGGGCATCAGAAAGTATTTCACGGTGTTCGGCTCGGGAAAGGTGAACGCCAACATAGCAGACTCGGACATTCTCGTGACCGTGCCTGGAATATGGCAGCCGTCCTCCACCGGATCGGCGGCGTTTAGCGAGCAGGATGTCTCCAACGCAATGGACATAGCCTCCGCGATAGTGGAAATCCGTAAAACCGGCAACCAACGCGAGAACCTTTCCGGCGGCGCAATGGATGATGACGTCGGCACGTTCAAGGATTGGAATGATCTCCAGCTCCGTGTGCAGGATGCGGTGGGTGGCGGTTCCAGCTACATCCAGCAGGAGGCGCAGCAGTATCTTTCGTACGCTCCCGAAAAGTTCTTCGAGGTTTCGATTACAGGAGAGTCGCTGGGCATTACGCATACGGTGAAGGCTGTTGCGATAGTGGACAACGGCAAGGTTCGATACATTCGTTGGCAGGAGGATCCGTAATATGCTCAGACGGCTGAAAGTTGACAATCTTGCCGTGGTGGAACATGCCGAGGCGGAGTTTCGCGACGGTCTTACCGTCATCACCGGCGAGACCGGTGCGGGAAAGAGCGTTTTCATGGGGGCGCTCACGCTTGCACTTGGCGCACGTGCGGACGCGGGCGCGGTCCGCGACGGTTGCAGGGAAGCCCGCATAGAAGCGGAGTTTGACGCCGGAGACGTGGACTCGTTTCTTGATGGGCAGGGATTGCCGCCGTGCGAGGATGGCGTGCTTCTGGTTAGGCGCGTGATTTCGGCGAGTGGTGGAAGCCGTGTGTGGATAAACGATTCTGCGGCGTCGGTCCAGACCCTTCGGTCGCTCGGCGATCTGCTGGTCGACATACATGGTCCGAACGACAGGCGTTCGCTTGTAGACGAAGATTTTCAGCGCGACACGCTCGATCGTTACGGAAGGGTGGATGCTTCCGGCTACGCCGCCGCGTGGAATGAGTTGTCTGGGCTTCGTGCGCGCAGGACGGCGCTTTCAGGGACGGTAGATGTCGTTGATGAGATCGAGCGGCTTCGCCACAGTGTTGACGAGATCGATGCCGCCCAGCTCACGGAAGATGATGAGGATGCCCTTGCGGCGCGTCATGCGGCGGCGGCGCACGCGGCAGAGATTGTCGAGGCGGCGAATGCGGCGACAGCCGCGCTCACTGGCGGCGACGGCGGTTCGTATGGGGCGTCTGGAGTGGAGTCGGCGGCAGATCTGCTTGTCCTGGCGGGGAATAGGTTCCGCGAGATGGCGAAGTACCATGAGGTCGCGAATGAATGGAGCGACGAGCTTGAGAACGTGATAACATCAGTCCAGGAACTGTCTCGCACGGTCGCGGACTCCGTAAGTCGCATAGACGCCGATCCCGAGACGCTTCAGGCTCTGGACGACAGGATCACGCTTGTGCGCAGACTGAAGCGCAAATATGCCTGCGCGACGGTCGCCGATGTTCTTGAACTTCGTGAGAGGCGTGCGCAGAAGCTTTCTGACCTTGAGGACCGCGATGTCAAGATTCAGGAGTTGGATGTGGAGATCGCCGCCGCGGAGAAGCGTGTGGTGGAGTGTGGCGCGGCACTTACCGCGTCACGCAGAAAGGCCGGGGCGAAACTCGGCAAGGCCGTCACCGGGGAACTGCGCGGCCTCGGGTTCCTCAAGGCGGGCTTCTCGGTCGCGCTCGAGCCTCGTGAACCGGATTCAACCGGTTGCGATGCCGTCGTGTACAGGTTCGAGCCCAATCCGGGCGAGTCGGCGAGGCCTTTGGCGCAGATTGCCTCTACCGGTGAAATAGCGCGCGTG
>SUVZ01000302.1 GCA_015061765.1 Lentisphaerota bacterium | reverse complement strand
GTCGCTGTGCGGACAAAGGGCCTGCCAATCCTGAAGCGCCGCAATGGCAGACTGCACCACCGGTGCCTCCTGTGCGCAGTCGTTCGCCGGAATATGCGAATACTCGGTGACGAGGAATGGTTTTCCAAGAGTACGCGCAAGTGCGGCGTTGGCAAAGTATGTACGCTTGTTCTCCGCCAACGACGATCCGAAAGGAACCTCAGTGCATTTGCCTTTGTTCCACGGCTCAAGAATCCTCTCGTTTTCAACGCCATCGGGAAGTGGCACGGAGAACTTGGGATGCGCGTGGTACGAGTGGGTCGCAACGGCTGAAAGCCCTATGTGCGATTCAGCACCAAGGGGCGTCTTGAGCATGTCCCACTGCGTCGTCAACCCCTTGAAGCCGCTTGCCTTGACAACGCCAAGATAGAAGTCTGTCATCTCCTTAAGGCGACGGCGGAAAAACAATCTTGCATTTTCGGACACCTTGCCGTCCTCCCACAAAAGCCGACGAGAGAGCTCCGGCATATCCTCGCCGAATTCCTTGCGAAAGTCCGTCGTGAACATGGCAAGTTCCTGATCACTGAAGAATATCCAATCCTGCTCGTTGCAGAACGTCATCCCTATCACCTGCGGATCGTCTAGAAAACGCGTCCCCGTATAGGGGTTAATGGTCTGCGTCCAGAAGTCGAACGATGCTTTCCAAAGTTTCCTCCACCTTTCGTCGAGGAAGAGTCCGATTCTGGTGGGGGCTCTTGACTTCTTCGCCCGCGCCATGATCTTGTTCGGCGAAGTGGCCACGTCGAACATGATGTAGACGCCTCGGTCGCGAAGGCATTTTACGAACCAGTGAAACCTGTCCAGAAAGTCTCGGTCGACAATGGCGTCTATCTCCTCCTTCGTCTGCGGCATTGCGTCCTCGGCAAATGTGTCTTTGTAGTCCAGCCATTTCAGCCCGTTCAAACCGACCAGCTTGGCATCGAAAAAATGAAGCCGGACGAGATTCAGGCCCATCAGTCGAAACTGCTCGGCAAGCTCTTCAAGTTCTTCCTTGCTGGCGTTCTGAAACCCGTCGTATTTTCCGCCGTATGTACAGTTAAAGCCGCGCAGCCGCAACGGGCGTTCCGGCTCGTTCTGAAAGACGAGTTGCCCCTGCGAATCAGAGACGATGCGTCCGTTCGCGCCGATGTCGTAGCGAGGCGCGATAGCAGAAAGGTCAAGAGCCGTACCGGGGACAATCTCCAGCTCACGAATGCGGACAGACGTCCCTTGTATGCATTCGTATTCGCCCATTTCTATAGGCCGCCACTCTGCGCATCTATTAATGCGCCCAACTTCAAGCGCTGCTACCGCTTCTGCAGCAAGCACCGCTAACAGTATTGAAAGGCCACGCCTCTTTCCCGCCATCTGCGTTTACCTTACAAATATCATAAGGCCTGGCGGCGGTGGAAGGCACTCATAGCAACCGATATCGACAGCACCTTCGAGAATTCGAGCACTTCCCGCGAGGTCGACCGCTGAATCCATCCACGACGTATAAAGTCCGGCATTGCGAGCAGCGGACTGGCGCACAAGCGCATAGTACGGACGCCCGGGATACTCATCGCTTCCAGCGACAAACTTAGCTGGTGCATGAACCGGATTCGAGAACACATCTGCCTTCTCGCTGTTGATGAACCCATCGGTGTAAAGGCAGTTTGAAAACTGCAGCGAACACGTGCCAGAGGTGGATTTCCACAGCTTAAGGTCTGCCGCCGTATCGTCAGCCTGCTTATTGCCGGAGAAGATGCAGTTGACAAAAGAGCCGACTCCAGAATTGGAATTGAATATATCGCAGTATACTGTGTAGCCGTTGTTTGAGATTGTGTTGTCGGCAAACGTGCAGTTGGCGAAGTCAGCGGTTTGACCGGCCAAATTTACTATCCGTCCGACCGCGCAGTTTACAACAAGGCAGTTTGTCACACCTAGCGCAGAACCGTTGTTCGAAATGGCATCGAGCACCCAAAGCCTGTTCCCGTCTGGAACGATTCCGTCGAAGACGCATCTGGTGAAGCTACCGCAGCTCACGTCTCCCTTGCCAGAAAAAGTGCAGCCGACGGCCGCAACCTTGTCGCATGCGCCGCCACGCCCGTTTTTCGTGCAGACGTTGTTCGTAAAGGCGCAGTCCACAGCAGAGCCAAGCGACATCGCGCCCCCGCGGTTCTCTATCGATTCGTTGCAGACAAACACGCACGATGATGCTGATGCATTGTAGCACGCGCCGCCTTGCGCAGTCGAAGCATTGCCCTCAAAACGGCAGCCGTTCACAACATTGTAAGCCTTGGATGAATACATTCCGCCGCCATAGTTTGACGCAGTGCAATTCGAAACGACGCAATTGGCCACGTATCCAGCTGGTGATGCGGAGAGGTCGCTTAAGTAGATCGCTCCGCCATTCTTCGCGGAACATCCACGGAAAACATTTCCTGAAAGGATGCAATAGTTCTTGTCACAATACGCACCACCGCCGTTCCCAGTCGTTCCAGCCGAACAACTCTCGAAAAGGGAGCCGGTCACAGGCACAGCGTAAGTAGCGCCGCCGTTGGCGGCTGAGCAGTTCTTGAAGACGCAGTTCGTTGCGCCACCCCTCGATTCAGAATTGGCAAAGACAATCGCGCCACCGTTCTGTCCGCTCGGCGCTGTTCCGTTTTTGAAAGTAAGGTTTTTGAACGTCGATTTCCGCCCTGATCCACCGTAGCCGTAGAAGATCCGGTTGCCGCCACCATCTAGGATGGTTTCCTGAGATGACGTCTTCTCGCTCCAAGGTGTGTCGTCTGCCCCCTGAATCACAATCTCCTTCTGCCACCAGACGCAAGATATTCCCATGCTGGTGTCAGGAGCGGACATCGTGCCCCAGCTTGTACCGGAGCTGAAGGATTCCAGCGTCGAGAAATCAAGTGTCACCCCAGCCGCAAGCGTTATCGTGTCACCTGTTGTTTGCGCCTTAGCGACAGCATTCGTGAACTCCGACACGGTCGCTGCGTCGTAGTTTGCTGCGAGACACATCCCTGTCCAAAAGGCAAGGATTGAGGTTTGTATCAGCTTTTTCATTTTTTGGGTTCCTTTCCTTTTGATTGAAGGTGGTCTGCAAGTTTGATGAACACGTCTCCGAAATGCGGTTTGCCGCCATAGCCAATTTCACACCGGATGCCGCGATCCAGGCAAATATCCTTGAACTGCTCTCCAAATACGGGAGAATGCGTTGGGTCTCTCGATTTTTCTCCCTTCGCAAGCGGTGCACCATACTGAAGAAATATAACTGGCGCCTTATCTGTATTGATGCGCCTTGCCAACGCCGCAGGTGAGATGTGTTCGATATCTGCAAGGAAATCCTCGCGCCGCGATAGCCATTCACCGAAATCCCGACATCCAAAGGCCGAACCTCCATAAGTTATGTCGGAAATCCACCTCTGCATCTCCAAAGGATCCATAGATGTCTGCGCGATGATAGGCGCAACGGAGCAAACACCAAGCGAATTGTCGTTTTTAAGAGAAAGATACAAGGCGGTACAGCCCCCTGCGCTTCCGCCGGCAAGCGCCATTCTGGAGACATCTATCCCATATTCATTAGAATGCGCTTTAACGAACTTGACCGCCGCTTCACAGTCGTTGAGGCAACCCATAACAGGTGGATTCTCGCCGCAATTGTCCATCAAGACATCGCGTAAATAGCGATAACCAATGGAAACGACTGCCACACCCCTTTCAAGAAGATGTTTCAGCGATGCACCAATTATGGCGTCCTCCATCGCGCCGCCGCTCCAGCCGCCACCATGAATATAGATGACTGCAGGGAACGGGCCAACCTTATTATCCGGGATAAATACATCGATCTTCTGCTTTGGATGGGTGCCATACGCAACGTTCTCGAACTTCGCCGCAGGAACGGTATAAAGTGCCTTGTCCGAAGGGTTTACATACGTGTATTCGTCTGACGGATGGCGCCCGAACACTGCCGCGACGGCACGGAGGAAGCCGTCCGAATCGAAGTTGTTGGGAACTAGATACGTGCCCTCGGTGTATTCGTTCCACCCGTTGATGTATACGGCCTCGGGCTTCTTCGGATCGTTCTCGGCATGCGCCTTCGCCTCGGACAGGATCTCGCGGAAGGCCTCCGGCGTATTGTTCGTGAACGACATCGTATAGGGATAGTCGAGTATCCGCCACGGATACGGTTCGTCGATGCGGCAGCGCGGAGTGGAATCCCACCCCGTCGTCACGTTGGGTATGTACGGCAGCTTCTTTGAGGACATTTCCTGCCAGCGCCTGCGCACAGTCGGGAAAGACGCCCTGTAGTCGATCTCCCACTCGCCTTTAGCGCGCATGGCCGAGGTCGTCTCGGCTGGCATGTGGTATGGGGACGTATTGTAGTCGGTAAGCGAGTCGAAGCCGCAGTCCGCCATGAAGTCGGCAAGCCGCGGACCCGCCCCCTGCGCATTGAAATGCAGCTCGCCGAGACCGGCGGCGCGCACGATTTCGCGCGCCTCGTCCAGCTCCGCCTTGATCCGCCCGGCGTCGTTGCCGCGCTTCGAGCAGAAATACGGGGCGTCGTAGATCGAGAAGAAGATCCTGCCGTCCTTCCGCCAGTACTCCGGCTTGTTGAAATAGTGCTCCGCGGAATAGCGGATGAGCCCGAGGAACTCCTCCTTCGTATGGGCCAGGGACATGAGCATGCGGCGCTGCTCGCCGAGCTTCGGACGGAACTGGTCGCGCCTTTCGTGGTAGCACCACATGAGCGCGAACTTCATCCTGCCGCGGTTCAGCGCCCTGAGGAACCCCTTCTCCAGAGACTCCTCCTGCGTGACTTTCCCGTCGTACCAGTAATAGTCGTACAGGAAGACATCGATACCCGCATTTGCCGCAAGCGCAATCTCCTTCGCCATGTCCTCGGGGTCGGACCCGTCGAGATAACCGGCGTACGGCACCATCGGCTGTTTGTGGTTGGGATAGAGTCGCCTCGCGTCCTTTACGAATGCCCACTCTCCCTGCTTCCAATTGTCGGCGCCAAACCACTCGTCGCCCTTTGGATACCTGTGCCAATGCGGATAATAAACGCAGACAACTTCAATCTTCTTCGCGCTGTCATTTGACGTAACAGCAAAATCGGAGGCTCGCAAACAACTTGCGGCAGTCAGCACAAATGCGAATGTAGCAATTCGATTCATGTCATTTCCCCTCCGTCACGACGACCGTCTCGA
>SUVZ01000301.1 GCA_015061765.1 Lentisphaerota bacterium | reverse complement strand
AGTCGGTTACGCTGTCCGGCGGCGGAAAGATAGTGCTGATTAAGGAGAACAGCGGCGCCAAAACTCCTGATATCGGGAGCTATCCGGTCATTGTCGGCAGCGAAAGCTTTTCCGGAACGCTTGACGGCTGGAGCCTTGACGTCTCGGTTCTGGGCAAGCGCAGCTGTGCGCTTGAACTTCGCAATGACGGGATTTATCTCAAGGTGGCGGCGAAAGGTCTGTCTTTCGTTGTAAGATAAGACGGCTGTCTCGTGAAAGGATAGTAGAATTCATGTGCTGGTTCAGCACTTAATATAATATATTTTTTGGAGGATGATATATGAAAATTCGGGTAGATGCCGTTCTTGCGGTGACGGTGCTGATGTTGTGCGGTATGGTACATGCCGGAAAGCCTGTTGCGTTAATGGGATTCGGCACGGACGTGAAGGTGATGAAGTCCGATGTGACGGACCGGTGCCGCTATGCGTCAGAAGTGTTTGAGGATGATTGGGTGTCTTCCGCGGATTACGGCAAGTATTCCGTTTTGTATTTCGGAGAGAAGCTTCGCGGCAAGGCAAAGGGAAAAAACTGGCTTGATGGAGAAGCGCGAGCGGCGGCGGAACGGTTTGTCGCGGAAGGCGGCACGGTGATTGTTGCCGGAAAGGCGGCGATGGTCGAGCTGCTGGGGAAATCCGCCAAGAACAAAGCGGATTCCCTTCGCGAGAAGGTTGTGTTTATTCCCGAATCGCTCGGCAGATTGAAGGTCGGGTATGCCAGAGCGAAAAAGCCGCTGTCTTTTGCGGACTCCGCGGGTAATGATATTCTTACGGACGAAGGACGTAAGGTCTCCGAGCTCCAGGAAAAATTCATGGCGGCGTTCAGAAAGGCGAAAGACATCGAAAAGCTGCCGGAACTCGAAAAGTGGGAAGGCGTACCGCTTGGAGAGAAGGGCTTTCTCAAGCTGCCTGATCGCTTTGCGAAGAGGCCCAAGCTCGGGAAAAAGGCCGATCGCCGGGAAGGATTGGTTCTTTGGGACGGGAAGACCAAGGCGGTTGTGGCACTTGGTGAAGCGGGTGAAAAAGTCCGGAATCTGGCTGATGAGCTCGCTTGGCATCTTGAAGAAATGGCAGGCGTGAAGTTCGATGTCGTATCTGCGGAACCTAAAGAAGTTCCTGCGATTGTGTACAAGCCGGTGAAATGTCCGGAGGGTTTTGCGGCCGGCAGTTCGGGGTATTTCAGGATTTGGCGGGAGGGGAACAAGGTGTATCTCGGCGGCGAAGATGCCGGAATGAGCCGCGCGACCACATATGTTCTCGAAACGCTCGGCTGCAGATACATATGGCCCGGGAAAAACGGCAAGATAATCCCGAAGAAAAGCAGGATCGCGCTTCCGGAAATTTCTGTCGAACACGCCACTCCGTTTGCCGTACGCCGCATGAGGCTTTACGGCTGGCCGGAATTTCCCGACCGCGAAGGAAACCGCGATTTCTGGCGTTGGCACGGCATTAATGATGTCAAGATAATGACGACGGACCGTCCCGGAGATTCGGACGGTTACCAGTGGGGACACTATTTCGAGGACTACTATCCGAAATATCACAAGACAAAGCCGCATCTTTTCGCGCTTCAGCCGGATGGGACGCGCAATCTGCGTCTCGGACAGCGTACGGAGCGCCCGACGCTCTGCCTTTCAAATCAGGAATTGGTTGACATAACCGTAAGGCGCAAGATCGACGAGTTTGCGAGGAATCCGTCCAAAAAGGCTTTGTCGCTGTGTCTTCCGGACGGAGCTCCCGTTTCGTGGTGTCTGTGCGAGGAATGCCGGAAGCTCGATCCGGTGAATGCTCCGCCCGGAAATGTGGTGATATATTTCCCGAAAAGGGGAATTCAACCCTACGTGTCGATGACGGATCGCGTCTTCGAATTCATGAACCGCGTGGCTGAACGCGTCTCAGAAGTATATCCGGACAAGCTTCTTTCCACATATGCGTACTCCTGCTATACGAGGCCGCCTGTCCGTGTGAAGCCGCATCCGAATCTGCTCGTACTCTCGGTCGCCGGAAATTATGCCAATGCTTCCAATGACTCGATTGTGGAAAGCAACCTTGCGGCATGGAGCAGTTTCGGCAATAAAGTGATGTGGCGTCCCAATGCGCACATGGGATTCAGGGTTCCGGCGCCTGACAATTTCGCGAGAAAGATGTTCTCGGACATTTCGCTTCTGGCGGAAAACGGTGTTTTCGGATTCGATTTCGATTCCATGTACAACGAGTGGGCTACGAAAAACCTGTCGTACTACATGAGCGCCAAGGCCCAGTTCAATCCCGACCGTCTTGATTTCGATTCGCTTGTCGACGACTATTGCCTGGCGGGTTTTGGCCCGGCGGCGAAGCAGATACGCGCGTACTTTGATGCCGTAGAGCGTTTCACGATGGCCGCAGCAGAGGCAAACGCCGCCGATGTATGTGTGCACATGGGATGGGCGGAGCGTCGCAGACACCAGAATCGCCTTCTGGAGCATCTCGACTTTGATGTTTTGGATGGAATTCTATCCGAAGCGCGCAATGTTGCTGCCGATGATGCAGTGGTTCTCAAGCGGATTGCAAGGCTTCGGTTTGGCAACGATCTCGGAAGGTTCAGTGCGCGAAAGCGCATCGGTAAGCCATCTAAGCCGACGGCTGAAGAGGAAGCTGCGCATAAGAAGATGATTGTCGAATTTCTGGCGCAATATCCATCTGCGTTTAGGGCGAGTCAATTGGGGATAAAATAGGTATTGTAATGGATCGGATCATGTGCGGAAAATGCTCTGCGGTTCTGTCTTTTGCTGCATTGATGACATTGATTTCGCCTGCGGCGGAAAAATGGATTCCCGTGCCGTTGGGCGAGCCCGGGAATCTGGCGGTTGAGAAAAGATTGAGGAATGAGCCGGAACTTTGCGATGTAGTGCCCGAACGCAGGGAAGGACTGGTTCTCTTTGATGAAACGCATGCAGCGGTGGTGGCAACGGACTTCGGCAATCGCCGTCTGTATCCGCGAAGTTTTACGTTGAAGATGCTGGCGGAGGAAGTGCGTTGGCATCTTGCCGAAATGACGGGGCGTAATGTCGGGTTGGTTGATTCAACGGATGTTACGAAAGACGGCTCCGTTTCCGTGATCGAAATCGCCGAGTTGGATGTGCCCTCCCAGACTGCAGTGGTGAGGACTGCTGCGGGAAAAGTGTTGATCGGTGGCGACGGGGTGGGTGTGAGCCATGCGGTCACGTATTTTCTGGAGTCGCTCGGTGTGCGCTATCTCTGGCCGGGAAAGAGCGGTAAGGTGATTCCGAAAAAACGGCGTGTTGCGGTTCCTGAAATGAATCTGGAGAAGGCTCCGCAATTCGATTGTCTCCGCCGCATCTGGGCGCCAAAAGGCGCTCTCTCCGGGAATGCTCTCAAGATCGTCGGTGGTGACGCTGCGGCTTTCGCGAAAAAATATGCCGAATGCATGATCGACCAGTCCGGCAACCGTGGATTCTATGAATGGCACGGTTTCAACGACAGGCTGCTTTTCAAATCAGATAAAACCAAGCCGACCGTGCAGGATGTGCACGACGGCGGACATTATTTCGGCGACTATTACAGAAGGTTTTCGGCGGAACATCCGGACTGGTTCGCGCTTCAGCCTGACGGAACGCGCGTCAACAGGTCTAAACATCCGCGGCTGTGCCTTTCGAACGAGGAGCTTATCGCTGAAGTTGTGCGTGATCGCATTGATTTCTTTCGGAAGAACCCAGATAAGCCGTCTGCCTCAATATGTCTGCCGGACGGCGACAGGGATTCGGTGTGCATGTGCGAAGGCTGCCGTCGTCTGGATCCGGTCAATGCATCTCCCGGCATGCTTCGCTATTGGGATCCGGGACGCCGGATGACGAACTATGTCGCGCTTACCGACCGGGTGCTTTCTTTCTGTAACAAAGTCGCCGAAGGTGTGGTGAAAGAATTTCCGGACAAGAAACTGAAAACATTCATTTATGCGGGATATGCGCGACCGCCGGTGAAGGTGCGCCCACATCCTGCACTGGTCATTTTCAATGTGTCGGGCAATCTGTCTGATGCGGCAAGGTTCGGGCAGGAAGTAGAGTCTGTCGCCGTATTTGCCGGGTTCGGGAACTTGCAGATATGGCGTCCAAATATTCTGGAGGGCTTTCAGGCGCAGGTGCCGCAAAATTATGCCCGCATTCTGTATGATGATGTGGTGAGGTTTAAGGTGAACGGAGTCAGAGGGGTTTCTTTTGACGAATGCAGCGGGGAATTCGCCTTGAAGGGTTTTGTCTTCTACATGCTCGGACGGGCTCTCTTCAATTACGACAATCTTTCGTATGAAGGGCAGGTTGCCGACTACTGCTCCTGTTTTGGCGCCGCTGCGCCGGAGATCAGACGTTATCTGGACGAGCTTGAACGGATTCATGTGAAGTCCGCAAAACTGGGCAAAGGTGTCGACGGTCTTTTGAGCATATATCCCGTTGATGAGTTGGCGGAGATTCTTGACAGGGCGGCGGTTTTAGTTGAGAACGATTCCGGAGCATTGAAAAGGGTGCGCTTCCTGCAAAAGGGAATAACTATCGCGAGGGAAGAGTTGAAACTTTACTCAGGCTGGTCTTCAGGTGATTGGAAGGCGCTGCGGGCTGCCCGCAAAGTCTACTGCGATTTTGTCCGCGGCATGTCGGCGGAAGATCCTGTCGCGCTTCATCCGGGAAAGCTGAGTGTCAAGGGGCCGTATCTACGTGGCGCTCCGCGCCGTTAAAATGCAGTAATTTTGTGGTGTATTACTTTCCCGGATTCGATTGAGGATCCTGCGGGGACAGACCCTACTTGCTGCGCTGGAAATTTTAAGTGGACAGGCTGCGATTTTGAGAGATATGGTTTCTTTGGAGAAGGGGACGCGTTAGTTGGAGTTTCAAGCTTGCAAAGAAAGAAAAAGAAACATGAAAGTTAAAGTGAACAGGAAAGAGCAGATACACCAGCTATGGGTCAAATGACCTTCGTACCAAGGGTGCAGGAAGCGGTATGGGCTTCTGGCGGCGAAAGAGTTTGTGCGCTCAATGGCGGCTTGGGTGATGTGGGACGGGTAGGACGCAACTAACCATTCCATCTAATATTCCAACACAACATGTGCTATAATATGCGCAAATGAAACCGATAGCGACATCTACGAGCGATTTTGCCACCCTTATCAGGAAGGGCGGCATTTACGTTGACAAGACGGCGTATTTCC
>SUVZ01000003.1 GCA_015061765.1 Lentisphaerota bacterium | reverse complement strand
GCTCGCGGCGGTCGTCATCATCCCGAAATACTTGATCAGCAGACTCTGCGCCCCGAGCGCAACGACCGTCGCGAGCGCGGCCACACCGAAAAACAGGGCAAACTCGACATACCAGCGAAATTTTCCTGGCTTGAACACGAATAGCCGGTTCATCATCCAACAGAACACGTTCGCGACCGCAAACCCGCCCGCCGTTGCGACGGCGGCACGGAACGCGCGCAACCCGTCCGACACCTCCACATGCGGAAGGCCTGCGAAACGGACGGCCCAGTCATCCGAGCCAAGACACTTAAGGCAAGTGGCGGCAAGCAGATAGAAGCCGAACATCTGCACGCAAGTGGAAAGCACGCCGATCACGCCGTACTTTACGAACTGCGCAAAAGGCCCGCTATCATTCGAAAGAAAATGACGAACGCTTTGCCACCCTTTCAATCTGCCCTCCTTTTCCATGGCCGCGTATTCTACCATAATTCCATCGACATGGCGGACAACTGTCGACTTGCAGTTCTCCGGCAAAACCTCAGAAAATCCTGGCGCTTCTCATTCAAACGTAGAAAGCCGGGATAAGAAGGCGCGGCAAATTATTGAAAACGCTTGCTTTACATTTTACGGTTTGCTATATTTTGCGTCAGGAGGTTGCGTACATGAAGTTGACCAGAAAAGAATTTGCGTTCAAAACGGTTGCTGCGGCTGCGGTAGTCTCCGCTTCTGCAGTGGCCGGGAAAGGAAATACCATGAAAGAACTCACGCTTGGAAAACTCCCTTATGCCGAGGATGCGCTATCGCCAATCATTTCGGCGAACACGATTTCATTCCATTACGGCAAGCATCATGCCGGCTATGTCAAAACATTGAACACCCTTATCCTTGGAACGAAATATGAAGGTATGCATCTCGAAGAAATCGTGAAGGCGTCCGCCGTCGATGCGAATGCACCGGTCTTCAACAATGCCGCCCAGTCATGGAATCATGCATTCTACTGGGAGACGCTCTCCCCTGAAGGCAGGAACACCACGCCCTCTCCAGAGCTTCTCAGCGCCATGAATACCGCCTTCGGTTCTTTTGACGCATGCAAGGATGCATTGACCGATGCGGCGGTAAAGCGTTTTGGCAGCGGCTGGGCATGGCTTGTCTCAAAAGACGGAAAACTGTCCGTCATGAGTACGCCAAACGCCGAGACGCCTATCACCAGCGCAGGCGTCACACCGCTTGCGGTTGTCGATGTCTGGGAACACGCCTATTATCTCGACTGGCAGAACCGTCGACCGGACCACGTCAAAGCAGTGATAGGAAGTCTCTTCGACTGGCGCCGCATTTCCGAGCGTTTCGCAAGATGCTGACACCGAATATCAGCGGGCGCAAGCATCCGCGCATGTTATTCCGACTTTACTTGTTCAAATGAATTTACATACGGTTCTGTCGTGTCAAGCGTGACCCGACAGTCCGTCGACGCAACCAGCAAAAACACCCTTATCGATACAAACCATTTAACAAACGCCCCTTTCATCCGCCCGATCATCTTCACGGCCATGACTCAGGCTCTTTAAGGTGATTGTAAACCTTAGTGCGCCTCAATTAGCTTCACAAATACGGGAAAGACGCAGTGAAAGAACCGTCTTGAACGACTTCTTGTCGGCATCACTGACCAACACAAGCATGCGAGAGCCGTCCAGAAGCCGAGGTCCGACACACATTCCCTCATACATTGAGAAACCCACGGTCTCATACAGAAGTTTCTTCTTCACCTTTTCAGAATCCTTCAATCCCGAAAGGTTCTTGCTCCCGATCACATTCTTGGCTGAATACATGTCCGTCTCATATATCCGACATCTTAAGCGCGGGAACAGAACAACGCTGAATTCGCGTTCCAGAACCAGAACCGTGCCATCATCCAGTACGCACAACTCTGATATGCCGCTTCTGGAAATGTCTCTTTTTTTACTGTTATACCAAGGATAGCCTGCAATGGAGTCGGTATGGTACACCCACTGGCCATCCATACGCCACGCTTTCTCCGCCGAGGCACGGCGGAATCTCGAAAGCCTGATATCCGTGCCATCCTTCCGTGTCGCTCGCGGTCCGTCAGACTTGAGCGCCTCCTCTGTGCAGGTCCACATCGAAAGACCGTCCTTTGCAATCGAAAGAGACTCAAAACCCGAGTCCCTCCGAAAGCCCTTCAACGACTTCGGGATGTCCACAATGCCGGAACGCGCCTTGCCAGTCCTTAGATTATGCTGACGAATCGTACCGGCTCTTTCGTCCGCAAGCCACACCGAGCCATCTATCGGATCAACGGCGAGCCCCTCCACATCAACGGTGAGTTCCGGGCTGCATATGCGCTTCATTTCACAAGAGCGTATCCTGCCGGTTTCAGGATTGTACGGAAGGTTCAGTTCCCATATGACGCTGTTCCAGTCTGTAACCGCGACATAGGTACTATTGGACACCCATGCCACGGCACTGAGATTCGCAGAGCCATCAATGCCCGGACGGGAAATTTCGCCGACCTCATCAATCCGCCAGCGGAACCCTTCTGCCGCGAATGTTTGAAACGCACACGCGACAGTCAATGCTAACGCGGCGCTGCTACGCATCTCAGAAAGCCTTCTTTGCCGCCGCGACAGCATCATCGACCGTCACTACCTGCCCACCCATGCGGCTTACGAACGCTACCTCTGCCGCCTCCTGACCCAGTCCGGCCTTGGCGAGATTGAGGCGCACATCATCGGCGAATTGCCCGGCATCAAGGGCAATTACCATCACCTTGCGTCCCTTCGCGGCGGCGGCAAGCGCCTCGCGCGGAAACGGGCTCAATGTAATCGGACGGAAGCATCCAGCCTTTACCCCCTCTGCACGGAGTGTCTCGGCGGTCGTGCGGGCGATGCGGGAAGAGATGCCGTAAGCCACGATGAGAATATCGGCATCATTCGCAAGATACGTTTCGGAAAGTGCGTCCGACTCCATCTTGACGTACTTGTCCTGAAGTTTCTGGTTGAATTCCTCCTGCTGAGCGGCGTCGAGGAAGATGGACTTCACGAGATTGGTGCGCGTCTTGGCTTCGCCCTGCGCCGCCCAGTCGGAGAAGTCCGGCTTGGCGTCCTCGGAATCGGGGAGTTTTACGCTTTCCATCATCTGTCCCTGCAGGCCATCCGCAAACACAACGGCCGGAGTGCGCCACTTCGTTGCCATCCGGAAGGCGAGTATCGTGAGATCGCACATCTCCTGTGCGCTTGCCGGGGCGACAGTGAACGTCTTATAGTTGCCGTGTCCGCCGCCTTTGACCGCAGGCGTGTAGTCGCTCTGCTCGGGATAAACGTTACCGAGGCCGGGACCGGCACGGTTGATGTTCACCACAACGGCCGGAAGTTCCGCGCCTGCCAGATAGGAAATGCCTTCCTGCATCAGAGAGAAGCCAGGGCCGGAAGTGGCCGTCATGCAGAGCTTGCCTGCCGCCGCAGCGCCAAACATCATGTTCACACTCGCGGTCTCGCACTCAGCCTGCACAAAAGTGCGTCCAAGCATGGGGAACCACTTAGCCGCGCCATGCGCAATCTCGCTTGCCGGAGTGATCGGATAACCGAAATAGAGGTCGCAGCCGGCGTACAGCGCACCCATCACGACAGCTTCGTTTCCTTTTACGAACTTAACCATTTTGCACCACCATTCCTTTCGATCAGTTGCGTTCAACGCGAATGGCGTAAGGTTCCGGACAATTGTAGAAGCATATGCCGCACCCGATACATCCTTCACCCTTGTACGAAACGGGTTTCAGCCCGGCCGAGTTGAGCCGGTCACGCGAAATCTCAAGACACTTCCTCGGACACGCCGCAATGCAGCGTCCACATCCTTTACAGCAATCTTCGTCTATGTTCGGTTTAGCCATTTGAACCTCCAAAAAACAGGCGTGTATTATATTGCCTTGCGCCATGGAAATCAAGCAAGGCCAGAAAGCACGGACATCTACAGCAGCACGCCCTTGGACGGAGCCTCTGAATCGTCCCACCAGGAACCCTTGTTCGCGGAACAGCGGGCGATCGGCTTGGTGGTCATCTGGATGCCGCGAGCGGAGGAGCCGCGCACCGTGACCTCCTTCGGATCGAACATCTGCTGATGTATCTTCTGTCCCTTGGCAGGCTTGAACTTCACATAGAGCTGTTCGGGGCATCCGGAGGCGAAGTACAGAATCTTCGACTTCGGCGGCGCAAGACGGTACTCCTTGTTGCGGATCAGTCCGCCGAAGGTGAATCTCTTCACGTACGCGAAGCCGTACAGCGGCTCTTCGTATACGCAGGTGTACTCCTTGTCGCGATCCTTCTCCTGCTGGAAAAGGAATATCTCCATTATGTCCTTGTCGACGAAGAACTTGTCCGGCGGCTGTATCTTCTTGAAGCGGCCGTCTTTCCACACGCAGAGGATCTCGTCGAGCGAAGAACACTTGAAGAGCTCTTCCGCGCCGCGGAGATCCGTGCCGATGTAGTGGTTCTCCTTGTCGATCTTCACCGAAAGTTCGCTGGCGGTGAGCTTGCGCACGTCCGCCTGCTGGAATGCACCCTTCGATATCTGCGTACACCGGGGATACTTCTTTTTGTACTGGGAGATGAGTCCCTTGAGATACTTCACGGTGAACGCACGGAGATGCGCGAGATTGTCCCGGACCTCTTCCTCCTCGGCCAGGATGTTCTTGATCTCGTCGCGGTTCTTGTCTATGTCGAACTGCGAGATGCGTCTGATCGGAATCTTCAGGAGACGCTCGACGTCCTCAAGCGTGACGTCGCGGCGGAGCTCCGGGCGGAACGGCTTGAACCCGTCAAGAACCGCCTTCTGGACACCTTCATACGTCTTCTCGTTCTCGATGCGTTTGTATATGCGCTCCTCGACGAAGATGCGGTCGAGCGTGCGGGCGTGGAAGAGCGTGTCGAGCTCGTCCAGACGGATTTCAAGCTCGCGCTTCGTCAGGAACATGAGACGGTCGACGTTGCGCTGGAGAATCTGCGTGATCGTCATTGCGCGCGGTCTGCCGCCGTCGAGGACGATGGGGCGCGAAGCGATGGATTTCTCGCATGAAGTGAAGGCGTAGAGCGCAGTCTTCACCTTCGCGGGATTCTCGCCGGCCTGGAGCTCAAGCTCGATGTGCACCTCGGCGGAGGTGAGATCGTGTATCTTGCGGATCTTGACCTTCTTCTTCTTGATTGCGTCTTCGATCGATTCGGAAATCGAATCCGTGGTCTCGCCCCAGGGAAGCTGTGTGATGACGAGACGGTTCTTGTCCGCCTCCTCGATGACGGCGCGCACCTTGACCTTGCCTGTACCGTCCTGGTACTCGGATACGTCCATCACGCCACCCAGTTGGAAGTCGGGATACAGCTCGAACGGCTTCTTCTGGATGATCGCTATCTCCGCCTCGAGAAGCTCGATGAAATTGTGCGGAAGAATGGCCGTGGAGAGACCGACGGCGATTCCGTCCGCGCCAAGCATCAGCAGAAGCGGTATCTTGGCGGGAAGGTACACCGGCTCCTCCTTGCGTCCGTCGTAGTTCGGGATGAAGTCGGTCGTCTTCTTGTTGAATATCTCCTTGCGGGCAAGCTCGGTGAGACGGCATTCAATGTATCGCGTGGCGGCATGAGGCATGCCGGTGTAGAGCGAACCGTAGTTTCCCTGTCCGTCGATGAGATAGCCCCGTCCTTCTCCCCAAAGCTTGTTTGCCAGCACGACGATTGCATCGCCGATGGATGCGTCGCCATGCGGATGGTACTGCATGGCATGGCCAACGATGTTCGCGACCTTGGTGTACTTGCCGTCGTCCTTCTCCCAGAGCGAATGCATGATCCGGCGCTGAACGGGCTTCAAGCCATCCTCAATCGCCGGAATCGCGCGGGAGCAAATCACATAGGCCGAGTACTGACGGAAATTGAAATCATAAAGGTCGCGCATCGGCCCCCTGCCGGTCAACCCCTTCACCGATGTCACCGCTGGACCCGACTGACCCCCGTCCGCAGGGACTGACACGTCCCCAGACGTCTCACCTTTCGTTTCATCTCTATCCTTGCCTGAATCTGGTTTTGCGTCCGAAATATCGCCCGTCGCATCCCCTGCCTGCGCAAATAAATCGAGATTATCAAAAAGACTGGGCGGTTCTAATCCTTTATTCTTCACGCTGCGACCTCACAGTCGGCTTCATGTTTTGCTATGTATACCATTGTGATCATTTCGTTCTGGGCATCTCTTTAATACAATGCCCATAATTATACCACACATTGCCGTCATCAGTGCCCGCGGACTAATTTACGTGTAACGGTCCTTTGCCGCGTACATCTGTCGGCGGATATCTGTCCTGACGTGGTCTCAGTGCAGGGCGGCGGACAGAACGGAAACGCCGAATATGGCGGCGGTCTCGGCGCGGAGAATCGTCGGACCAAATGTCGTTGGTGTCGCAATCTCAAGAAGTTCACCCAGCTCCGCGGGGGTGAAGTCCCCTTCCGGTCCCACATACAGCGCAAAAGACCTTGCAGACGAACACTCTTCAAGCCTGTGCCGAACAGCCTTCAGAAGGTGTTCCGGCGGCGGATCGACAAGCGCCCCGACAAAGCACACGCACTCGCGCACCATCGCAAGCGATTCCCTGAAATCCACAGCCTCGCATATCTCCGGAAGCCACTTGGCATCCGACTGGCGCGCAGCATCCTCGGCAATGCGGCACCAGCGTTCCCGCTTCGCCGCACGCTCCCTGCGGTCTATCCGGACAATGCAGCGGTCGGATATCACAGGCACGATCCGCGTGACGCCCAGTTCGACCGCCTTCTCGATCGTCCAGTCCCATCGCGACCCCTTCGTGACGCAGGCGAACAGCGTCAAACCGAAAGGCGGCTTCGGAGACACAGCGACATCACCTTCCGCAACAAGCGGTTCCGCCGCCCTCGAACCGCACCGGAAAACGCGTGAATGACCCGCACCGTCAAACAGCTCCACAGACTCCCCTGCCTTTGGACGCAGCACCTTGAGATGGTGTGCCGCGTCCTTCGGCAGGATTGCGGTGCAGCCTTTCAGCACCTCAGTTGAAACCAGAAGCCTGTGCATACGACTGTGAACGTCACTTCAGGAGGTCGGTCCAATCGTAGTGGTAGAGACCGTTCACGACCATATAGGTGTAGCGGTATCGTACGGTATCGCCCTTCTCGATGAACTCGGTCCAAGACATGGGAGTGTCCGAAACGGAAACCTTGGCAAACGCACCTGTGTCGGCTGCACGCGCATGGGCGGCGGGAATCGCCGCCGAGCCCTTCGCCAACAGTTCAGGCGCAAGGCCGGTCTTGCCCTTCACCCAGTCGGCGAGAACGAGCATGTCCGAAGCTCGGCGACCTGTCATAGACTCGCCCATCAGATACAGCATAGCGGACACTCCCTCTTCAGGGCAATCCTTCGCGCCGTAGAAAATCGCGTTTTCCTTGCCGATCTCGCCATAGCCCGTGATGTCAGCCACCAGTACGGACGCGCCGGCGGCAAGGCTCGCCTTCACGTCTGCAGCCCAATCCGCACGTCCCTTGGAACCGATCATGACGACAGGCGCCTTGGTCGCATCGCTTTTTTCGGGGACGATCCAGCAGGCAGGAAGATAGAGCCCGTCCGGATAGGTGAAGGCAACACGCGTGAGCTTCGCACCCGCGACATCAACGGCAGGAAGTTCTTTCACGATTGTGCCCATCTCGGAAGGCTTCTTCACGCCTGCAAGCCTGGCGGCGATGGAGTTGCGCTCGGCGACGGAATAGACAGGGCGGGCCTTGACGATCGTCGCCAGACGGTCACGCATGATCATGTGGATGTCGCGTGCACCGGGAATATCCATCGTGCACTTCGTGGGCGTGACACCGCATTCCTCCGGAGCAAGACCAAGCTCGACATTCTTCACGTTGAAGCCAATATCGAGCGGGCGGTACCTGGTGCAGTCGAGAGGAAGAACCTCCTTTTCGCCCTTGAGCCATGCGCGCATCCAGTCGACGGATCCCGTCTCGGTGGATTCGGTCCAGCCATGCGGACCAGGGGCGGAATTCAGCGCATAGTGCTCGGATGTGCCGATCTTGGCGGCAAGCGTCTTGACCGTGCGGAAGAGATCAAGTGTGCCATAGATGGAGAACATGTCGCGGAAACGGCAGGTGACGGCAACCTTCGTGTCAGGAAGCAGGACGTAACCAGTGTGGTTGAGCCCGAAAGCAAGCTGACCGAATATGTTCTGCTCTGCGTCCTGAGGTCCCATGCTTTCGCAGAGATGGCGAAGCGAGGTGAGGTAGCAGCTCGGGGCCGTCGCCTTGAGACGCCAATCCGCCGCAGTCATGAGAGCGGTCATCGTTCCGCCACCGGACTGCCCCATGAAGCCGATCCTGTCCTTGTCGACCTCAGCGCGGCTCTCGGCATAGTCGATCGCGCGCATGCCGTCCCATGTGCGGAGAAGAGGCATTGACCAGCCGATAAGAGACGCCTTCAGCCCAATGATGTTGTGATTTCCTGTTGAGCCGATGGCCTTGAATTGCTTGCGCTCTCCCTGCTCGTACGGATCGTACATGAGCGCGACGAAACCGCTCTTGACGGCCAGCACGCATGCGCGAAGGTATATATCGCAGTCTTTCCCGTCTCCGGAGTGTCCGCAGCTCATGACAACCGCAGGATACGGAGCCTTGAATTTCGGGGAGTCGGGGATGAAGAGGTTCGCCGTGACGAAAAGCTTCGGCATGGACTCGAACAACACCTTCTCAATCCTGTAGCCTTCGCGTTTCACCGTTGCTACGGTACGTGCATTGAGAGGGGTGCGCTCCGGCCATTCGCCCATTGCCGCCATCATCCTGCCGTGCATCTGCCTACGGTAGGCGTCATACTCGGCGCGGTTGGAAAGCTTCATCCACGCAACGTCGGCATCGACATCCATCTCATGGAGTTTCTGCGAAATCGTCGTGAACGTAAGCATGTCCGAGGCCGGCGGTAGGAATTTCTGCCCAAGGGCCTTGCCAATGTCCGCAGATGCCGCAAGGCAGGATAGCCCCGCGGAGACAACCAGTAGTTTTTTCATATGCTATGCTCCTGAAAACATCCCGTTCGACAATCCAAGTGCAGTCTGGGCATTAACGATCAACGCGTGCACCGCCACCGCCGACAAGCTTCTCGACATCGGCCTTCGTGGCCATCGAGGTGTCGCCAGGCGTTGTCATCGCTAGAGCGCCGTGCGCCGCACCATAGTTCACAGCCTTCTCGGCGTCATCGAACGTCATGAAGCCGTAGATGAGGCCGGACGCGAACGAGTCACCGCCGCCTACACGGTCATATATCTCAAGACCAGGACGCTCGATGGAGTGGTGCAGTTCACCCTTGTACCAGCAGAGTGCGCTCCAGTCGTTGATTGTTGCGGATTTCACGCTGCGGAGCGTGGTCGCAACTGCCTTGAAGTTAGGATACTGCTTGACCGCCGTCTCGATCATGCGGCGGAAACCTTCGATCGGAAGCGTGGTAAGGTTCTCGTCCACACCCTCGACCTCAATGCCGAGCGCCGCCGTGAAATCCTCCTCGTTGCCAATCATCACGTCCACATACTTGGCGATCTCGCGGTTGACCTCCTGGGCCTTGAACTGTCCGCCGATGGACTTCCAGAGCGAAGCGCGGTAATTGAGGTCGTAGGACGTGATCGTGCCGTACTTCTTGGCGGCTTTGAGAGCCTCGATCGCGACCTCGGCAGTCGTCTCGGAGAGCGCAGCGAAAATGCCTCCCGTATGGAACCAGCGTACGCCCTCCTTGCCGAAAAGCTGTTCCCAGTCGATCATGCCGGGCTTGAGCTGGGATACGGCCGTAAGACCGCGGTCCGCACACGAACGTGCGCCACGGCAGCCATAGCCGCGCTCCACGAAGTTGAGTCCGTTACGGACATCGCGCCCGATACCGTCGAACTTCGCCCAGTGCACGTGAGAGGTGTCGACGCCGCCTTGGAGCATGAAGTCCTCGACGAGACGCCCCACCGGATTGTCGGCGAATGCCGTAACCGCCGTCGTTTTGAGTCCAAAACAGCGACGCAGACCGCGGACAACGTTGTATTCGCCGCCGCCTTCCCATACTTTGAACTCTCGTGTGCAGTGGATGCGTCCGTCGCCGGGATCAAGACGAAGCATGATCTCTCCAAGGCTTGCGGCATCCCACAAGCACGAACCAGCCGGCTTTACATTCAGATTTTCCATTTCATTTACCTTTCTTGTTTGTTTAATCGTTTGCAATAAATCAACTCTCAACTTCATTACCAGAAACTAGAAACCAGAAACCCAACTCTCAATTCTTCCTGATCTCCACCTCGTCGTCATCTCCGCCGTACGGCGGCGGAGAAACACGTGCGCTCCAGCCGTTCCAGCTTCCATACGCGCTCTCCTCCATGCGCGCAATCTGATACTCGCGCCATCCTTCGCGCCAGATCATCCACGCAATCAGAATTGAAATGAATCCCCAGCCTCCGCCGGAAACGATCGAATGCAAACCTCTCAGACCAAGAAGGATCGCAAAACCGCGTCCGACGACCATCGCCGCATACGTGGCCTTCGCACGCGTCGTGAATATGCTCGCGATGGAACGAAAGATGCGTCCACCATCCATCGGGAAACCAGGAAGCAGATTGAATCCGCCGAGCATCACATTCATCCACATCGTATAATAGAGCGTATTGGCGGTCCATGGATTGGAAATGGGAAGGAAATAGAGAGAGAACCATGCAAGACCGGAAATCGCAAAAGACACCGCCGGTCCCATGAACGCAGTCAGGAACTCCTGCCACGGTTTGCGCGGCAACGAAATGAGCGACGCGCACCCGCCAAGAAGAGACAGCGTAATGTCACGCGTACGGTAGCCGAACGCACGAGCGGTCAATGCATGCCCCAACTCATGGGCGACGATCGAAAGCGCCAGCGCAAGAGCAAAACTCAGGCCATAGATAAACGACCCGAAGTCCATCACAAAGAGAAGCAGAAGGATGACGAGAGAGAAATCCAGGTACACCGGGATTCCAAACGCATCGCACACTTTTATTTTTCTTGGAAACATGACCCCATATTCTACCATAAAAAACTTTTTTAAACTTTTTCAAAAAAACCTCTTGCAACGAACGCCGTGATATGGTATCTTACACACCTGTTTTCACGACACCAAGTCTGCGAGCTTAACTCAGTTGGTAGAGTGCCACCTTGCCAAGGTGGTTGTCGAGGGTTCGAGTCCCTTAGCTCGCTCCATTGTTTGGGAGTCTGGAGGACATGTGAGATGGGAGCGTAGCTCAGCTGGTAGAGCAAGTGACTCTTAATCACTGGGTCCAGGGTTCGAATCCCTGCGCTCCTACCATTTCACCTTTTCCGCTGTGGCTAGGTAGCTCAGTTGGTAGAGCAACGGACTGAAAATCCGTGTGTCAGCGGTTCGATCCCGCTCCTGGCCACCACTTCTTTGCGAAACACGCTTTAATCATTCGCCTATCCGTGCGTTTTGCGCGGAAATATCCAAAAGGTCCGTCAGTCCCACACATGGAATCGATGATTGTTGCACACAAAATCCATGGCTTCTGATATAATTCAGCGCATCGCTTACGGAAACATCTATCATAAGGTTGCCGAAAAAAGAATCGGCGGTCTAACAATCAAGAAAGGAACATGAAAATGAAGCAATGGGTTTGCCCGGCATGTGGATACGTCCATAATGGCGACATGCCTCCGGAAAAGTGCCCTGTCTGTGGAGTTGCTGGAGACAAGTTCAAGGAACAGCTGATTGCCGCAGGCAAGAAGACCTGGGCCTGCCAGCACCAGATCGGCGACGGCAAGGTCGAGGACGCCGAAGTCACGCAAGGACTCAAGGATCACTTCGCCGGCGAGTGCTGCGAGGTTGGAATGTATCTCGCAATGTCCCGTCAGGCTGAGCGCGAAGGCTATCCGGAAATCGCCGAGGCGTTCAAGCGCTATGCGTTCGAAGAGGCCGAGCATGCTGCGAAGTTCGCTGAACTTCTCGGCGAGGTCGTGACCAATTCCACGAAAAGGAATCTGGAACTCCGCGCCGATGCGGAGCAGGGTGCATGCGCCGCCAAGTTCGAGATCGCCAAGCGCGCAAAAGAACTTGGATATGACGCAATCCATGACACCGTCCATGAAATGGCTAAAGACGAAGCCCGCCATGGTGCTGGATTCGAAGGACTCCTCAACCGCTATTTCAAGTAAAACGGGCGCAGCGCGCGGTTTTGATCAGACTCCGCTCTACGCTCAGCAGAAGCAGGCAGGCCTCGCAACGATGCCTGCCTGCCTTTTTTCTCTCCTTATGGATTCAGTCGCCTCGCCACAGAGCATGGGCTCATTCAGCCCTGTACACTTGAGACCGCCAGCCACATTTACGGGCGGCAAGCACGTTCATTTCCGTATCGTCAAGAAATAGGATGTCTTTCGGCGACACCCCAAGGCGGGAAGCTGTCAGATCATATATCGTCCGCTCCGGCTTGACCATTCGCACCATTCCGGAAATCACCTCAACATCCAAAAGCGCCCGATATTCCGCACAACGTGGGGCGAAAAGGCGTTCATGGAAATCTACTGACATGTTGGAGAGCAACCCGATCTTCTTTCCCGCAGACTTCAGGTCCCTCATCAGCGCAAGCGTATCCGCCGAAAGCACCTTTACCCACCCAACGGCATCCAGTTCCCATAGACGATCAAGCTGCTCCGGCGTCGGCATCGGCAAACCCGCATCCGCAAACGTCATGTCATACATATCCTTGAACGAACATTCTCCTCCATCCCATTTCGCACGGTACCTGTCCCACCCCTGGTCAAACGCCTCCCTAGAAAGCCCCAGCGATCTGCAGAAGTCTAGAAGCTGCCAACCGTCATTCCGCGGCGACATGGATATCACACCACCAAAATCGAACACGACGGCCTTTGCCTCCAGAAAGTCCGCCACGGACTGCGGCACCATATCCACTATTGGCTCGCCGGCCGCGATACGTCCCCTGATCTCCGTCGAAGATTCCGGGGTACGCGCAAACGGGATGAAGGTGACAAGTCTCGAAAGCTCTTCCGCATCCTTCCAACGCGAGATGTTCGGGACATTGTCCTCCCCGATGACGAAAAATAGCTCTGCATCGGGATTGAGTTCCCTAACCATCCTGACAGTGTCTATCGAATACGATCTGCCGCCCTTGCGCAGTTCGTAATCCCACGGTTCGAGAACCTTGTACGGGGCGCAGGCGAATTTGACAAGCGCCCAACGCAAGGCATCCGTGCCACAGCCGTCCTTGAACGGGTTGCACGCCGCAGGTATGACAAGCACACGGTCAAGACGATACTCCGCCGCCGCTTTCAGCGCGACGCCGATATGTCCCGAATGTATCGGATTGAACGAGCCACCGAATATCCCGATGCGTTTCATCGGACAAACCCATCAAAACACGATTGCGACATCAGGAAGCGCCTCGCGGATGCGCCGCATCTCCTCCCTGGGAATCGGACAAGAACCGAGCGAAAGCATATCTAGATCCTTCCATGCGGAAAGATCTGCGGGGAGTTTCGTCACGCGAGTGTCGTTCAGGGATACGGCACGAAGTCTAGGCATGGCGACAAGCCAGTCCGGAACAACGGTGATCGGATTGCCGTCGAGGGAGACATCCTCAAGCGCAATCCATTCCTTCATGACCTCAGGAATCTCGCTCAATGAATTGCGCTTCAGATAGATGCGGCGGAGGTTCTTGAGCGATGCGAGAGCAGAAGGCACCGCCTTGATGCCATTGCCGTTCAGTCGCAGCCACTTGAGTCTCTTGAGACTCCCTACGCTGGCCGGGATCTCCCTGATGGAATTGTTGTCCAGATTGAGATAGTCGAGACTGTCCGCCCAAACCGAAAGGTCGGGGATTGAAACCATTCCGTTTGAGGCGAAATAGAACTCCTTGATTCCCTTCAGCTTCAGCACCTCCGGCGGAACCGCCGCCGTTCCCCGTTCGGAAAGGTCTATCATCTTCACAGAGTCGAGACCAGAAAGCGCGTCCTGCGTGATTGCCCCCCTGTCGCCGCGCAGAATTACGCGTACAATGCCCGCACGGTTCGTTGAGACGAGCGCATTGAGTCCAATCACCGTAGGCACATCCTCAGGTTTGCCCTTGTTGTCAAAACACCCGGCGCACGCAAGCGCCACCGCAAATATTGTAATCCACTTGTTCATGACCGGAGATTATACCATAATACGGATTTTCAGACAGGACGAAGCCTCTGCGCCCGACACAGCGGACACAGGCGAAAGATTGGCGATTCATACTGCTACAACCGTTCGAGTGCGGGTGAGCAGAAGATGTGCCGATATGCGCTCCACCGGGATGTTTGACAGAAGATGCACCGCCCTTCTGTATGCGGACATCTGCGGCAGGTAGGTTTCGCGCATGCGCAACTCGTAGTCCTCCACGGATTCGCCAGAACGCTTCGCGTTTGTCTTGAAATCGAATATCTCGGCCTTGCGGCCCATACCTTCACCGCTGAAAACGACGCGGTCAAACTGTCCGGACTCCCATGCGCCATCCACGAAAAGCTCATACGAACGTTCACGCCAAAGCTCAATGCAGCCCTCAGGCTTCACAAAGACCCTGTCAAAGGCATCCTCTGCGTCATCAGCCGCGATCCATGAGACCTTTTCATACTTCGCATGCATTTCCTTGCCGTATTCTGCACCCGCGCCGTAATCATCCATGAACAGACAGTCCGCCGAAAGTCCCGTTATGTACGATTCGCTCGGACGCGCCTTGGCGACGCATTCACGCTTCCTCCGTACAGGGGGCGGCATTCCGCCGGCGGCATTGCAAGGTCGTTCCTTCCGTCCGCATTTGAGATACCATTCCCTGTCCCCGCCGGTTTCAAGGCCGACAAGCCGCACCAAGTCACTGAACCTGACAGGTTCCGGCGGCGGTTTGGCGTTCTGCGGATGCAGAATGACGGTAAGGGCCTTCTTCGCCCGCGTGAGCGCAACATAGTCCAGGCACAGCGATGCGTACAGCTGCGACTGACGCCGTTTCCGCTCCGCCTCGTCAAGCACAGGATCGGTGGCATCGGTATCTGCGGACGGATTGTCGAGAATCCAGTCCGGATCATTTCCTTTCAACGGACCCGAATGCCGCCCGCCATAGAGATCGTCGAACTCGTAGAACGGAACGATGACATGGTCGAACCCCAGTCCCTTGGACTGATGCATCGTCATGATGCGAACCATGCCCTCTTCGGCGAAATCCCTGCGCCTATGCTCCGCGAGATATTCGATGAAGTCCGAAAGCCTTACGGTCTCATCCCTCAGATCCTCGAACTCTGCGGCGCACTTGATGAGATCTGCAAATCTCGCCTCTGTGAAATCGTTCCAGGTGTCAGGGACCTTCTTCAACGCCTCGCGGACCTCGCGGAACTTTCTAACCATTCCGAGCCGCGTGAAATCCGCAAGCAGGCTTGCCGAGAGCCCAGACGCATCCGGAATTCCGTCAGGGAACATGGCGGCGGCGATCGGCGAATGCCTGATGCACGCATACGCGTATTCGTCGCATGGATGCTCCGCAAGCTTCAGAAGCATCGTGAACGCGACGAGCACCGGAGAGTCCATCACTCCGCTGTCACCCTCAAATACGACCTTGTCCACTCCGTTGGCCTTGAGATGCGCAAGTATCGCCTCGCCGAATCCGTTGTTGCGCACGAGGATCGCACTCGTGATTCCGCGATCCCAGGGCCTGACCGCCTTCAGTTCATCCTCGATCGGACCGAAGAAGTCGCTCTGTTTTGCCTGCGAGCCCGACTTTGCCGCCTGGATCACATTTACGAAGCCTTCGCTTTCTGCATTGAAGCTCCTGTGCTCCGGACACTCCCACTGGGACTCCGCGCCGGCATCATCCATGTTGAACGCACCACGGATAGTTTTCGTGTCGAAAATGAGGTTCACCGCCGCCGAGATTCGTCCGAGATAGCGGCGCGACTCGACAAGCGAACCCTTCTCCTCCGCCATCGCGACCTGCTCGCCCAGAATGCGCACGTCGCCGCCGCGCCATTCGTATATCGCCTGCTTGCGATCGCCGACGATGAACACGCTTTTGCCTCCGTCGGACTGCCTGCTCTCCTCTATAAGGCTGCTCAACGCCGACCACTGGCCACGGCTTGTATCCTGAAACTCGTCAAGCGCCCAATGATCGAGTTTCGCATCCATGCGATACTCCAAAGGGGCACGCACTCCCGCACCGAGGCTTCCGATCAGCCTCGGAACGTCATCGAACGTGATCAACCCGCGCTGACGCACCTTCATCCTGTACGCCGCCTCATACGTGTACATGAGCCTGAAGATGCCTTCGGTCCGGCGCAGAGCCCGTCCGATGCGCCAGCGGTGCATCCGCGCCACAGCCTCTGCCGCGAGAGGCTCGTCCTTCATGCACTTCGGAGCATCCTTCACCGTCCCGCTGAACTCGCGTACGGCCCTGATGAATGTGTCCGCGCCACGCTTCGCTGCGACAGGAGAGGCGGAGAGCCCGTCCGCCAACGCCCGGACATCGGCTATCGACACATCGAGTCCGTCAGGCGCGGCATCGCCCCATATCCGCTTCGCCACACCCCACGCCTCTCGCTCCGGCATGTCTCGGAACCGCTGATGCCACTCTGAAATGAAACCCGCAAACTCCTCAAGGAACGTCTTCGATCCGTCTCCGTCAAAGGCAAGGCGGAACGCATCGCGATAGAGCAGCTTCGCATCATCGCTCTCAAGCGCCATCATCTCATCGAGAAGCCTGCCCTGTTCAACAGGCGCACGGAAATCGCTGAGCACCGAAATCTCGCCTTCCAGTCCAAGCTCAAGCGGCAGCATGCGGACGATCTTCATAAGGAAACTGTCGAGCGTGCCTATCAGAGACAGATGCTGACGCTTGATCACCTTCCTGAGCATTGCGGCGAAATCGCCCTTTGCCAGACTCCTTCCGGCGGCGACCCTGTCGCTTTCTGCCGCCGCAACGGCATCATCCGCCGCCGCATCCGAAAGACGCTCGATGAAGCTGTTGAATATCTCACCCGCCGCCGCACGGGAGAACGTAAGTGCGACTATGCGCTCAGGCTCCGTTCCCCCGAAGATGAGCCTGAGCAGACGCGTGACGAGAGAGAACGTCTTGCCGGTGCCGGCAGACGCCTCAATAACAGTGAGTCGCGGCGGTGGGTTCATACTCTGAACGCCTGCATAAGCTGGGCAATCACCGCAATTGTCGCCGTATCGGTGCGAAGAATGCGGGATCCCAACGAATAACGGGCAAACCCTTTCGTCTCAAGCAAAGCAACCTCGCCATCCGTCCAGCCGCCCTCGGGCCCTATGGCCACGACTGGACGGCTATTAGACCGAGACCCCGAATCTTCGGCCCTTTGCGTCCGGGCAAAATCCGTAGAGGGATGAGCGACAATCTTCTCGCTATCGGCAAATTCGTCTGTCATGCGCGATTCAGCGTATCGCCGGAATGACTTCTCTATCCTTATCGTCGGTACGGACGTCGTCCCGCATTGCATAAGTCCGTCGATGAGCAGAGGCCTGTACACTTCCTCTTTCACAAGTTGTGCGCCCCAGAAGGACTTCTCCACCTTCTCCGCCCCGACAAGCACGATCCTTCCGACACCCATCGCCGCCAGCTGCGGAAGAAGACGCTTCAGCACCCGCGGACGCGGCGGAGCGAGAATCAGGTCGATCCACGGTTCAGGAGCCGTCTCGAAATGAGAACACCTGACCGCAATCTCTCCGGCAAGAAGACCATTGCCGCGCTGGGCCGAACCCGGTTCGCGCTCATGCAGATTACGGATGTCCTCTATGACGGACGTCCCGATCAATCCATCTATCTCGCCGGTCTTGAGAATCTGTCCGGATGCGCCATGCAGCACGTTCAACACGTGTTCGGCGCGTTCATCGGAAAACACCGCGCATCCACCAACGATTTCATTCTTCTCAAAAAGTATCCTGTTCATGCGTATCACCCGTCCGCAAACACCAACAACCGTCTGTCAGCATGACGTCCCGAGAGACTCGACAATATCAACCCCTGCGCTGCAGCCAAGGCGGTTTGCGCCGGCCGCGACCATCTTCATCGCATCCTCAAGCGTACGAATCCCCCCGGCAGCCTTCACACCCATGGTCCTGCCGACGGTTCTCCGCATCAGTGCGACATCTTCGGGGGTTGCGCCACCGGATCCAAAGCCCGTGGACGTCTTTACGAAATCGAATCCAGCCTTCTTCGCCAGACGGCAGGCCAGCACCTTTTCGTCATCGGTGAGATAGCAGCATTCGACTATGAGCTTCGTCACAACATCATCGCTGACCTTCTTGGGCGCGAGATTGAGAATCATGAGATCCTCAAGAACTGTTTCCGAGGATTTGACCCTCAAATCGCGAATGTTCAGCACATAGTCAATGTCCAAGGCACCGGCCTCGACCATCTCAACGGCCTCGGCGCATTTGGTGCGCACCGTGTTCTGTCCGAGAGGGAACCCGACGACAGTTCCTACGCGCACGTCCGACCCTTCAAGCAGTGCCGCCGCCCTTGCGACCTCCGCAGGATTCACCATCGCACATGCGAACCTGTACTTCCGCGCTTCGTCGCAAAGCCTCTCCACGGCGTCGGGAGAACCCGCCGCCTTGAGAAAGGTATGATCGATCATGGCGGCGAGTTCACGTCTGGTCATGGCTCATTCGCCCTTGCCGCAGCACTTCTTGTACTTCTTGCCGCTTCCGCACGGACACGGATCGTTGCGACCGACCTTGGGCTCCTCGCGCACATACGGGACACCCGTCTCAATCTCGCCGTCGATGAACTTCCACTCCCCGTCCAGCCTCTTGAAATAGGCGTGCTCGTGATGCTCGACCGCCTCGCCGTTTGCGGCATAGTGGGCGATGAACTCGACAAACCCCTCGTCGTCGGCCTCGCCGCCACGATCGGTGCCGAGAATCTCGAGCCCTTGCCACGTTGAGGCCTCCGCCCATTCCTTGCACGCCTTCTCGTCGAATTCCTTCTGGACCTCAGGCCCGGCAGACGTCTTAAGGAACGGGATGTTCTTCACTGCGTATGCGGAATAGCGGGCCCGCATCAACGCCTCGGCGGTCTTGGCTTTTTCTGCTCCGCCATGGATGGGCGCGCAGCATTCGCCGTATGTCAGACCGCTTCCACAGGGACAAAGTTCTGTCTTTTCCATTTTCATTTCACCTTGCACGGGCAATCGTACAGATGCCCCATTTTTACACGTTTAGTCTCGAGATACCGTTCGTCGTACTCGGTTGCGGGAATGACAACCGGAACACGCTCGGAAATTTCAATTCCATATCCGGCAAGACCCTTGATCTTACACGGATTGTTTGTGATCAGGCGCACCTTGGATATGCCAAGATCGCCAAGTATCTGCGCACCCTCTCCGTACTCCCGGAGATCAGGGGCGAAGCCAAGCGCAACATTGGCCTCTACCGTATCCAGTCCGGACTCCTGCTTGCGGTAGGCGTGAAGTTTATTCTCCAGGCCAATCCCGCGTCCTTCCTGCCGCATGTAGAGGATGGCGCCACGTCCTTCCTTCTCGACCATGCTCATCGCTTCGTGAAGCTGAGGTCCGCAGTCGCACCTCTGGGAGCCAAGCACATCGCCGGTAAAACACTCCGAATGAACACGCACCAACGAGGGTTCGCCATTGGCGACATCACCCTTCACGAGCGCAAGATGCTCGAACCCAGTGACAAGCGACTTGTACATTGAAAGGCGGAAATGGCCCCATGCCGTAGGCATGTCAACCTCCTCCACCTTCTCCACCAGACGCTCCTTGCTGCGGCGATACGAAATGAGCTGGGCGATTGTCATGAACTTCAGTCCGTGCCGCTCCGCAAAACTCTCAAGATCCGGCATCCGTGCCATCGTGCCGTCGTCCTTCATGATCTCGCAGCAGAGGCCGACCTCCTCCAATCCGGCCAGACGGCACAGATCGACAGTAGCCTCAGTGTGCCCAGCCCGCCTCAGGACACCGCCCTTGCGGGCCTCCAGCGGAAACATATGGCCAGGTCGCCGGAAATCCTCCGGTTTCGAGGACGGATTCACGCACGCAAGCGCAGTCATCGAGCGCTCCGCCGCCGAGATCCCGGTCGTGGTGGATACCGCATCGATCGATACCGTAAACGCAGTTTGATGATTGTCGGTATTGCTCGAGACCATCTGATTGAGGTCTAGTTTCCGGCACCACTCCTGCGACATCGGCATGCAGATGAGTCCTTTCGCATGCGTCGCCATGAAATTCACGTTCAAAGGCGTGGCGAAACGGGCGGCGCATATGCAGTCGCCTTCGTTCTCACGGTCTTCATCATCGGTGACAACAATAATCTCACCGCGCGCAAGCGCAGCGAGACATTCCTCAACGCTATCAAATTCTTTTTTCAAAACAAGTCGTATTTTACCACATGTTGAAGTTCGACGAAACACATCATATGACAATGCATGGCTACCCCTGCTCTTAAACCCTTATGGTGACGATCTTGCGTATGATCAGCCAACCGGCCAACACCATCAGCGAGGCTACCGCGAGGCACGCAATTCCTGTCATCGACGTGAGAAACGGAATCATCATCCCCGGCTTCATCATAGTCATCACAATGCACAGGAAGAAGGGCATGAGAGATACGATCAGCCCCTGAAGCCTGCCCTGTGCGGTGAGGGTGCGCACCTTGCGTTCAATGCGCATGCGCGCGCGGATCGTATCCGATATGCTGTCGAATATCTCCGTGAGATTGCCGCCCGTCTTTCTCGCAATGTCAATGGACGTAACCACAAGCGTGAGATCGTCGGACCCGATACGGCTCTCAAGCGAGGCGAGCGCATCGTCAAAGCTCATCCCCACCCGCATCTGCTGAAGCAGCAGCGCAAACTCGTCGGAGATCGGATGCACGTCGGATTCCGCCACGGACTCAAACGCCTGACTGATCGAAAAGCCCGCCCTCAAGGCGTTTGACATCGTGCCGAGCGCGTCTGTAAGCTGTTCGTCGAACCTGCGCACATATCTGGCGTTCAGCCATTTTGCGTAGGCGGTCTTTCCGCGGCGACCGGCGTCGATCTCCATCTTCATGAGGACGAACGCCGTCACACCGCCGGCAAACAGTGCCGTTGCCGCAATTATGGCGAACTGCAGAATCACGGCTGGAATATCCCCGGATCAAGATTCATGCCGCGCGATTTGAGCGTGTCGAAGAATGTAGGCATCGCACCGGTCGGACGGAATTCGCCAACGATCCTGCCGTTCTCGTCCACGCCGCTCTGGCGGAACGCAAAGATGTCCTGCATCACGATGTTCTGACCTTCCATGCCCGTCACCTCGGTGATGGCTGTGACCTTGCGCGATCCGTCCGCAAGACGCGATTCGTGGATTATTATGTCCACGGCGCTCGCGATCTGCTCGCGGATGGCGCGCGACGGAAGCTCCATTCCGCTCATGAGAACCATCGTTTCGAGGCGCGACACCACATCACGCGGCGAGTTCGCGTGAACCGTCGTGAGCGACCCGTCGTGTCCCGTGTTCATCGCCTGGAGCATGTCGAGAGCCTCTCCGCTCCGGCATTCGCCAACGATGATGCGGTCCGGACGCATGCGAAGACAGTTCTTGACGAGGTCGCGTATCGTGACCGCGCCCTTTCCTTCGACGTTCGCGGGACGCGCCTCGAGCCGCACGACATGCGGCTGCACAAGTTTGAGCTCGGCCGCGTCCTCGACCGTGACAATGCGCTCCGTCTCGGGAATGAACGACGAAAGCAGATTGAGCAGGGTCGTCTTTCCGGACCCCGTTCCTCCGGCCACAATGATGTTCTTGCGGAGCTTGACGCACACCTCCATGAAGGCGGCGGCATTTGCGTTCCATGTGCCAAAGCGTATGAAGTCCTCGACCGTCAGGGTCTTTTTCGAGAATTTGCGGATCGTGATGGACGGTCCCGAAAGCGAAAGCGGCGGGATGATTGCGTTCACGCGCGAACCATCCTTGAGACGCGCGTCCACATACGGCTGGGACTCGTCGATGCGCCGGCCGAGCGGCGCGACGATGCGCTCGATGATTGCGCTCACGCTTGCATCGTCGGCGAACTGCAGATCCGTAAGCTGGAGACGCCCTCCACGCTCCACATACACCTGATGCGGACCGTTCACCATGATTTCAGAAACGGAGGGATCGTCCAGAAGATCTTCAAGCGGCCCCAGGCGGAGTGCCTCGTCGAACACCTCCTTCTTGATGCGTTCAGGGTCTATCGAACGCGGAAGCTTCCCGCTCCTGATCACCTCCGCCACAATCTCGGAAATCTTCTCGTGCGCCTGACGCTCCAGTCCTTCGCGATCCACACCCGAGGCCGTGAGCCGCTTCAGATCCATGCGCACGATAAGCTCATCCTGTATCTGCTCGCGTATCTTCCGGCGCAGGGTGGCCTGAGGATCAACCTTTGCATGCGGAACCGCCGACGGTTGCGGAGACGCCGTCGCGACAGAGGCTGGAGTCCGCTCCACCGGAGCGCTGACGGCCTCCTTACGTTCCGGGACGGCATCCCTTTGCGGCTGCGAATCGGTCATGCGAAGCACGGTGCCGCCGATCTGGACGATCGAATCGTCTGAGAGCGCCGTTCGCCGGTCTATCTGGACGCCATTCACATATGTGCCGTTCGCGCTTTTGAGGTCCTCTACCGTTGCCTTGCCATCGCGCACGGATATCAGAGCGTGACGCTCCGAGACATCGGCATAAGCCAACACAATCCTGGACAATGAGCTGCGTCCGACGATGTAGTTGCCGTCGGGGAGATTCTCCGTGACAGGGGTCGACTGACCGGGCTTGAGCAGTGTGAGGATCATGGTGGATGCGGCCTACTTTACGTACTTCTGCTGGCGCTTGAGGTTCAGCTCCTCAATCGTGGAACGGATCTTCTCGAAATCGACCTTGGGAAGTTCCCTCTCGTACGACACGTCGCTGCGGTTGCGGAGCGAGAGCGAGAGGCGGCCGCGTATCTGCTCGGCGAACGCAAGCATCTCAGCCTCGCGCGGAGTGACCTCAAGCGTCACTGTGGAGTATGCGTTCTGGGCAGAACCGTCGTTCATGCGCCCCGCCATCTTTGCGGTCGTCTTTCCCGTGGCGAGGACAAGCACATTCTGGAGGATGGTGCATGTGACCATCGAATCGTTATTGCGCTTGCCTGATTCATCCGGGAACGAGAAGGTGCCGATGACGTCCACATGGTCGTTGGGATTCACCATGCCGGATACGGCAGCCGCGCCAGATGCGTTTATCGAAATGGCGCGCATACCCTTCTTGATGTCCGCTGCCAATCCTGTGGCACGCGGATTACCGCCCTCGATGTCCGCCCAGAACACGATGTCGCCGGTGCGGTGCCCAAGCAGAATTCGCCGTCCGAGAACGTCTCCAAGGTTCTCTATCGTAAGGGCCTGTCCCCTCAACCCTGCGGCGGGAACGCGCTTCGTTCCAAGCTGGCTCTTTGAGATGATCGTTCCTCCCGGAACGTTCTCGACGTAGCAAAGCGCCTCCATCACTCCGTACCTTTCGGCGAAGCGCGACTTCATTGCGGCGATCTCCGAATCCTTGGAGGAAAGATAGAATCGCGTCAGTATCGCGGCGGCAAGTCCGGCGACAACTGCGGCGATCAGGACTATTTTCTGTTTCATAGTCGCTATTGTACCATAATTTTGACGAAGGGCGGCACATGTCCACCGGAAGAGACTTTCACGTCGCAGTGCCAGGAGCCATGGCGGCAATCGTGAGCATGCCAAGTGCGTGCACTACCGCCGCCGCACGAATCCGAGCACGGTCTCCAGAGAATATCACACGCTCCGTACGCGCCCCGTACGCCGTTGCGATGCCAAACCACACAAGTCCAACCGGTTTCTCCGCACTGCCGCCGCCGGGCCCGGCAATGCCCGTGAGCGAAACCGCAACATCGACATTCAACAGCCTCCGGACGCCCACGGCCATCGCCGCCGCACACTCGGACGAAACAGCACCCTTCTCAGCCAGCACCGACTCTGGCACGCCAAGGACATCACGCTTCACTTCGTTTGCGTAGCTGATCACGCCACCGGCAAACACGGAACTCGATCCCGGCACGGAAGTGATCGCAGAACCGACGCCACCTCCCGTGCAGGATTCCGCCGTCGCACAGTCAAGTCCACGCGCATTCAACAGCGCTACCAGGCGTTCGGCAATCAGGGCAACACTCACAACGTCATCATGAAACGCCGCCTTGCCGCACGACGGCAAAGGAAGGTTGCAGAGTTCTCGATCCTGAATCCGGCATGCATTGACTTTGTGGAGCGATTCCACAGGAACGGCTGTTGCCGGACCTGCCCGCCTGACGTCTTTTTTTCTCTGATTGGACATGATTGTCGGCCTTTATGTTAATCAGGCCGGATTATACCAAAACGAAACGCTTCGCGCTTTGTGCAACGGCTATCCATGTCATCACCAAAAGCGCCAGTTGGGAGGGAAAAGCTTCACGTTCATGATGTGATCAATCTCAGGAGGCGCTGCCCCCGCCTCATCGCCATACACCTCAATCACGTCAAACCTGCAGTTGCCGTGCCATTTCCTCGACATCAGCCAGTTTGCGCTCGCCCTCAGCAGATTCGACCTCTTCCGGCGATCTATAGCCCATAGTCTGCTCGCATATGGCGAATGCCTGCGATGTGTCTTCACTTCCACGAACACAACCTGCCGCTCACCGGGCACATACGCCACAATGTCCAGTTCACAGCGCCTATCGCTTTTGCATGGCCGCACATTCCGTCCGACTATCCGCCAGCCGATGCGCCTGAGATGCGCCGCCGCCACATTCTCGCCCCAGGTTCCTCTCCGGACACTGGCGTTCGAGCTTGACGCCACGGCAGCCTGCCCGTTGCGGAACATACGCCTGAACATCTCTCTAATCATCGCCTTTCTCCCATTCCCTTACGTGTATGAACTCCCTGCGCGGCAAATGCCTTGTCAGCAGGGCGAAAAACGCAAACCATGCCACATACCACATGAGGCAGTCGAGCCAGCTCCATGGCAGGGTCTCTACTGATGAATACGGAATCTTCACAACCATGTCGGAAAGCCACGACATCAGATATATGCTCAGGGCGGCAAGGTTGTTGAAGATCATCCCTATCTGCGGCAACACGAATGCTGCAATCGTCCCGAACACCGAAAATGCCACTGCCATCCCCGCCAGCGGAACGACAGCCACATTCACGAGCAGACTTCCAAGCGCCAGACGTCCGAACACCACTGCCGCTATCGGAGCTCCCGCAATCCATGCGGCAAATGATATCCCAAGCGCACCGAGAATCCACTCCAGCCTTCCATGAACCCACAGAACGGCCCTCTTCCGCCGTCCGCATCCAAGCATGGACTCTATCGCTGCAAGTCGCATCAAACCGTCCAATGGAGACGCGAACTGTCCCGACCACCTGATCCAGAGCACGATTCCAAGCATGACCGAGAATGAAAGCATACATCCCACGTTCAGCGCCATTTCAGGCGAAACCCCGAAAATCACAATTGCAGCGACACCCCATGCCGCAAGCGAATCAGGCCTTCGTCCAAACAGATACGCGCCAAGATACAGCGAGACCATCAATCCCGCACGCACCGCACTTGGAGGATAGCCAATAAGCATCACATATCCGGCAAGCATCGGTATCGCACATGCGGCACACATTCGCCGCGAGAGTCCGAACGCCTTCAGAAAGCCGTTCAGAAGTCCGGCGATCAGCATCACATGCAGACCGGATATGGCAAACACATGTATCGTCCCGGCGGCGGCGAACACGGCGAGCCGCCCGTACGGTATTCCGTCCTTCCTCCCAAGCAGCATAGCTCCGCTGAAGGACTGAAGTTCACGTGACCATTCCACACCTTTCCCGACACGCCGCATAAGCGAATCCGACAAGCGCCGATATGCCACGTCTGCAGACCGGCCATCAGCCTCGGAGACCTTCCCGATCAAGCGACTATCCATCACCCACAGAGTTCTGCCGGCATAGCGGCTTACTGAATTCTTGCGCCGGGAAAGCCATCCAGCACACCGCCACAGTTCACCATCCTCCGGCGTACGCGCATCTTCAAAAAACTGCGCAACCACCTTCACCGGCACTCCCGACAAAGATGACCTGAAGCTCACCGTGCGATGCCCCTTCCTGTCACGGCGGCAAACGGCATCGCCTTCAACCCTCAGCGTAAACGCAGGCGGACGACCCGACTCGGAAATCGTCCCTGAACGTTCATCCAGCGCAATCCTCTTCGACTCCACATGCCATGCGAGCGCGACACCGACAGCAAACACGGTCAGATGCACGACGTGCCGCACCCTCCAGCCAACCGTCGCACAAACCATCAGGATGACAGACGCCGCAGCCCATGGCCAGAGTCCGGCAAAACGGGACAGCGTGAAGCCAGCGGCTTCGCCTGCAATAAGGGTTGCGGCGAGAATCACGATCGGCAACGCTGTCCAGTTCGCGCGCATGGCGATCCTACATCCAGTAGTTCCTGTCCAGCGCCCGCCACCCGGCCGCCCTGTTCACATCCCCTTCGCCGACGGCGTCACGCCCTGCGAGATCCGCGATCGTCCGCGCGACCTTCAGCACCCTGTCGTACGCACGTGCGGACAGATCCAGTTTGCTCAAGCGCTCCCGCAACATCCCCTGCGCCGCCCGGTCAAGCCGACAGTAGCGGGCAATGTCCCTTGATCGCATCTCTGCGTTGCAGAACACGTCAGGGTCATCCGCGAAACGTCTGCGCTGGATCTCTCGCGCCCTAACCACCCGTTCCCTTATCGTGGCGGACGGCTCACCTGTCGGCAACTCCGCGAGCTCCTCGTAAGACACGGGCGTGACCTCGATCTGAATGTCTATCCTGTCCAGCAGCGGACCTGACACCCTGTTGCGGTACTCCAGACGCTTTGTCCGCGAGCATCTGCATTCCCGGTGCGAATCGCCCCAGTATCCGCACGGGCACGGATTCATCGCAGCCACCAGCATGAACCGGCTCGGATAGTCGCACGTCCCAGACACACGCGATATCGCAACATGTCCATCTTCAAGCGGCTGTCGCATCACCTCAAGGGCGTGTCTGCTGAACTCAGGCATCTCATCGAGGAAGAGAACCCCTCTATGGGCAAGCGACACCTCTCCCGGCACAGGATGCGTTCCGCCACCGAGCAAACCCGCAGACGAGGCCGTGTGGTGCGGCGCCCGGAATGGCCGATGGACCATGAGCGGCTGTCCGGGCTTCAGAACGCCGGCCACGGAATGGATGCGGGTGACCTCCAATGCCTCCTCGACGCTCAGCGGAGGCAGGATAGACGGAATCCGCCTTGCAAGCATAGTCTTGCCACAGCCGGGAGATCCCACCATCATCAGATTGTGTCCGCCGGCAACGGCGACTTCAATCGCCTCCTTTGCAAAGTATTGACCCTTGACATCCGCAAAGTCATCGCCCGTATCGCGTCCGGCCATGACGAGTCTCGAAATATCCGAAAACACAGGTGCGATCTCGACGTCCTCTGTAAGGAAACCCAATGCCTCCCGGAGATTCCGCACCGGATAGACCGATATTCCGTCCACGACGGCGGCCTCCTCGGCGTTTTCCACAGGGACCAGCACGCCCTTCCTTCCTATTCGCCGCATCTCCATCACGATCGGCAGGACACCGCGCACCCTTCGAATCTCTCCAGAAAGCGCAAGCTCCCCCACCATGCCCCACTCGGAAAGGTCCCTGCACCGGACCTTGTCCGTGGCGGCGAGAAGACACACCGCAATCGGCAGATCGTACAGTGGACCCTCCTTCTTGACGTCAGCAGGCGCAAGATTAACCGTTATGTTCCTCTCGGGCTTGGCGAACCCCGAATTCCCGATTGCCGTAGACACCCTGTCCTTGGCCTCCTTGACTGCGGTATCAGGCAGCCCCACAATAGTGAACTGTGGAGAGCCGTCAGACGCGCACACCTCGATCTCCACCGATCTGGCGCTCACTCCGGACACCGCTCCGGAATAGCATTTCGCCAATCTCATCTTCCTCTCGTCATCCATTTGATTCCTCCTCTCGACAGACATTCTCAAGTTCCGCGACAAGTCTGCATGCGACGCAATCCGGATGTGCCGCAAGGCAGTAGTCGCGATGTATCTGAATCAGTCCCTGCTGCAGTACGCCGTTCCCGGAGTACAGCGCGGGATTATGGTCTCTCCCGAACAGCCTGAACGCCGCAAGACGCGTAACCCCGTTTGCGCATTCGGGCGGCAGCCATCTGGGAACGTCCTTCACCACGCCCCGCGCAATCGCATACGGCACGATCACGTTCGCCATCAAGGCGGCAAGGAACCGTGCGCCCAGATGGCGCGGCTTGCCGCCCGTGAACAGGGCGGCCGCATCCATCATTCGCACCTCAGGCCGGTTTGCGGGACGTATGTTCGCCCTGCACCACGGGTGCGTCTCCGCGACCTCAAGCGCAGCGACGCTGTTCAACGCCTCGCACGCCATCTCCTCGGAGGTGGGCAGATCCTGCAGCGGAAGCCTTTCCGCGAGGACCCGAAACGGAACCGAATTCTTCGCGTATCCAAATGCGGCAAACATCTCCTCGTAGAACACCTGCTCAGGATCCCCTACACGAAGGAACCGCTTCTGCATGCGGTGAGCCTTGATGAGCAGCCTGCGCCGACCCGCCTCACGCAGAACCTCAAGACCGAGATCGGGGTTCTGCCCGAAGAAGCGTTCGCACGGACGCCTGCTTGCAGGAAGCTTTGCGTACGGATACGCCGCAACGTCTATTTCGTCCGGAGAGAAGTCGTTCCGGGCACGCAGGAAGTTCCCGATGCACACGGAGACGCATCCCGGCGGCAAATCGGGCGGTGGATCTCCCTGATGCCATGTCACATGGGCCACCACATTGCCGTAGGCAGAATCGGTGGAATGACCGTGAAGCGACCAGTCCGAAGGCTTGAGATGCACTTCGACATCACCCTCGACCCTGCGCCGGTCGCGTCCCAGCTCAAGAACCGCGTGGCGGAAATCAGGTCCCGCCTCCAGGTTCCAGACGCCAGGATCCACGACCGACACATCGCCGCCCAAAACAGTGCGCAGACATGCAGGACGCAATGCGGAATCATACCATATTGCCTGCACATGACGCTCCGTGATGGAAGCCGAATTTGCCGCCCAGCACCTCATGCCACCGCTACCTCCTTGACAGGGACAGACTTCTGCCGTTCCTGTCCGCCCCTCCTGTCGGCACGCCGGATCACCTTAGGGACCCCGAATGCCATATAGAGCATCGAGGCTCCCAAAGCCTCAGAAAGGACAATCGATTCATTCATTGAAATGAGAATCCGCATCCTTTTGAGCGAACCATCGACACTCTTCCGTGAGACCCCAAAGAGGTACCCTGGGGCCGGCTCGAGCCTGTGTTCGAACGTTATGACGGTGTTGTTCTCCACCGTTGTATGGAACAGTCCCTTCCCGTCGCCCAACTTTTCGCGGTATCCGCGGAACACCTCCAGCATCTCCGCCACCTCGTTTATCGTGAGGCGTATCGTGACGCTGTTCTCCCAGTCGAACGTGGGCGGTATCGGTTTGCCGCCGCCGTAGGAGCCCAGAGTCTTCTGCGAGGCAAACGTGACAAACACAGACCCTTCAACATAGTCGTGCGCTGGATGAAGCTCGAACTTCACCGACGTGCCAGTCCCCTGAGTGTTCGGATGGCAGCAGGCATAGCGTGGCCGCACCTCGAAATCGCCATTCTGATCGTTCCTTGAGTAATCCATGACACACCCCCTTCACCATTCCAGCGTTGCGCACGGGACCGTATCCCGCATTGACAGCTCGGCAACCGCGACAAGCAGCAGCAGTGAAAGAGCGGCGGCAAGCATGTAACCGCCGATACTGATCAGTCTTTCCTTCATAGTTCCGTTCCTTTCCTTTTCGTTTCGGCGCATATCCGCAACGGCCACCCGACCATGCGCATGCAGCGCCTCATACGCAGAAAAAGATATCAAAGAACGAAAAGAGAAGTGTCATGGAAATGTAAAAGAAATGTAAAAGTTATGTAAAAACTTTTTTACATAACTTTTACATTTCTCCTGCCATCAACTCTCAGATACACAGACCTACGAGCGCATAGGCCTCGTCCATGGAACCCTGACAGCCCGCAAAAGGCACGGCAAGAATTAACATGAAGACAACAATATCCTAAACCCTAGTCTTGCGCAATCCGGCGCAGACCTCATACGAATCGGGATTGACCCAATCATAGGGGAATGTCCTGCATTTCTCGGGCTTCACAGGATGGATACGACAGCGATTGTCCTCCGTAAGCCAGACGCACGAATTGTCTGGCCGGCTCTTGAGGACGAGTCCGCTCCGATCCGGAGCGACATCCGTCTCGTTGGCGATGAACTCCTGCTCCGGCATCCCGAGGAAACCGGATATGCGCAATATCTCCTCTTCGGAAACGCGAACTATACCATTCGGTATGCGACAGCAGGCACCGCATCCAAGGCACTCAAACGACTTCAGATTATTCTCGGCGGACATATCAGTTTCAAATCACCTCACTACAACTCTCATCGGACGAGACTGGACCTCAAACGAGACGACCACATTGTCTATCGCCATCGCAGCGGCGGACACGACGGCCGTACGCCGCCAACGGATCATGAAATAGAAGTCCTTCGGAACGATCATCCCTACCACATCCGAGGATATCGCGGTCACCACAGGCAAATCCTCGCCGCTCTTCAATCCGGATTCGCTGTCCCTGGATGTACGGAACGTCAATTCGTCACATGAACGCCAGTCGCCTTCTACCGACAGCGCCACAAGTTCATTCGTCACAAGGCATTCGCACAAAAGCTCTTGCTGGGCGTTATTCTTGAAGCCAAACTGAACTCCATCATAGTTGACCGAGATCTTGCGAGCGCTAAAGGGCGTATCGTTCTTGAATGCAAGCCCATAAATAAGCTCCTCGGCCGTTCCGGTCATCATGACTCCAAGCGAATATGTCGACGCAAGTCCATTTGTCGCCCAGTATGCATACAGTCCCTTCTTTGTTCCCGCACCATTGTTACGTGTGATGCCTGTCACCGGAACCCCTCCGGCATACGCCTGCCAATGCGGTAGAGTCGTACCGTTCAGCCAGTCGGCGGTGTTATCTTTAGACGGGAACACATTGGTGAACGCTCCAAAATCCTCTTGCCAGATGTGCATACCGCCCTTATGGGAGGATTCGGACAGCAGGACCGCATCCAAAACAGGTTGCGGCGGAGGATCAACCAAATCCACTTTGTTCGTCGAGGCCACCAATACCCGCCCCGATGCATCCACCGCCTCTACGGCAAATGTCCATACGGCAGACGGCATATCCAATGCAGAATAGAACGGCTGCGCTATCGCTTCTCCATTCACGGCGTAGTCCGGAACTGGCCTCCCCGCCAGGTATCCCTCAAGTATCTCCACTTCATCAAGGATTGTGCGGCACGACTCCTTTCCCGAAGCGGAGCGGAACACTAGGCGATCATCTGCATGCATCTCGGGAAGAGTCCATACACACTCCGTCAACTCCTCTCCAATTTCACATGCCTCGCCAAGCTCGGACAACTCCCCGTCCACAAGTTTCCTAGATCG